>JAJUHR010000401.1 GCA_029267795.1 Planctomycetota bacterium | reverse complement strand
GACCCAGGGCCTGGGCTTCGAGGCCTCCGGCCTGGCCTTCCACGGCGACGGCGACCTGCTGATCAGCTCCACCCAGGGCGTCGTGTTCAAGGTGGACCTACCAGCCTCACTATCGCTGCCGCTGAACCTATCCTCTACCAGCCATGAAACAACTCTCTCGGTAGAAGAGGAAGAGGCTCCTATAGTGGTGCAAGAGCGGCCGTCCTCGCCCAAGGGTCGCCGCGCGAGACTGCGTCTGATGGATGCGGAAGCGGTCGAAGCCGAGCAGTCCGCTCGCGGGATCAGCCCGCACGGACGGCGGCTGGCTGGCAGACTCCAACCCGTGGATGTGTGATTACCGCGTTGTGATCAGCAGCCCCAATAAAGAAAAGGATCGCTCTGAGCGGACGTGAGAAGGCGCAGTCGGAGTACCCCATCGAATCCCTCAACGAGGGATCAAAATAAAATACAGGATACAAGCCCCCGGCTTTATGGTTGGGGGCTTGTGTTGTTACTGGCTACGGCGACGCGCGACCCTGCTGCGGGCCGAAGAACGATAGACATGGGCGCGGTGCCGCATCGTGGCCCACGGGCGACTCATTGCTCCCGCTTTACCAGCTTTGGCTCGGATATGATGTGGTCCCCAACCACCGGATTGGCAATCGGAGTTTCCGCTTCAGTGCCGATTGTGCAGCCCAAGGCCAGCCAATAAGGGCTTTTCTCAACCGCCCCCGTAGCTCAGTCGGACAGAGCAACGGATTTCTAATCCGTCGGTCGCAGGTTCGAATCCTGCCGGGGGCGTTGGTTCCACCTCGCCGGACGCGTCGGCGATGAACGACACCCAGTCAAGCAGCACCACGCTGCGGGGCAGGTGCTGGCCGGGGGCGACGGGCAGGGGAGCCCTCGACCCTCAAGGCGCTTCCCCCGACGGGCTGTAGATCAGCACCCCCACGTCTTCCAGCGTCACCAGCCCG
This sequence comes from Planctomycetota bacterium, assembly GCA_029267795.1. Classification (GTDB taxonomy): domain Bacteria; phylum Planctomycetota; class Phycisphaerae; order Phycisphaerales; family Phycisphaeraceae; genus JAJUHR01. The sequence continues at coordinate 1,169 of JAJUHR010000401.1, read as the reverse complement.
CCCTTCACCATCTCCTCGACGTGCGGCAGCATCGCGGCGATCTTCTCCGTGCTGTCCACCATCTCCACGACAATCGGCAGGTCTTCGGAGAGGCGGAGGATCTTCGCGGTGTGGATCCGGCTGTTCGCCCCGAACCCCATCGGGCCGCGCAGCACCGTGGCACCGGCAAGGTGCAGCTCCCGTGCCTTAAGAACGATCGCTTCATAGAGCGGCGTGCCGTGCCACCTGTCAGCCTCCCCGATGTAGACGGTGAGTCGTTGCGCCGGCTCCGGCCTGCTAAAAACCCCATGCTTCATTCCGTCGCTCATGGCGCACCTGCCCCGTACAGTTTGGACGCGATCGCCGCACCAACCCACACCGCCAGCAGACTCAAGGCAACGCTCCCGAGGACGTACCCGCCTGCCCGCCACCACTCGCTGTCGTGCGCCAGCGCCATCGTCTCCCGCCCGAACGATGAGAACGTGGTGTATCCCCCCAGCACGCCGATCAGCACCGCCGATCGGTACTCCTCGCGGATCAGCACCGGCCCGGTCCAGACCGTGGCGAAAAACCCCATCGCCAAGCACCCCGAGGCGTTGACGATCAGCGTGCCCAGCGGGAACGTCGGACCCCACCAGCTCTGGACCAACCCGCCCACCCAATAACGGAGCACGCCGCCGCTACCGGCGCCGATAAAGATCAGTGCGAGTTTGAAGAAGTTGGCCATCGACGAGACCCCTACCCCCTCGGGCCGTGACCGCCCCAGCGTCGGTAGGAGTCATCAGGCACGCGATCGCCGGTTTCCCTTTGCGGGTGGCGGACCCCATCGCCGGCCACATCTTATCGTGTTTCCCGTTCAGTTGGGTGTAGCGTTGCCCCGGTTTGAGTGGCTGCGACAAAAGCGTAAGCGAATCCCCGGCATTGGCTGCGGCGTCGCTTCGCTGCGCCGGGTGCCTGGGGCTAAGCGAAGCGTGCCCCAGTTGTAATTTCTTATCAGTGCATGCCTGCAGTGTTTTACCGACAAACTAGTGTGTCAGCGACTCGCTGCCCGGACGGGCCCGGACCTACCTTCTGTCCATTCCTGCCTCCAAAGCCATACCTTAAACGCTCTGCGGGACCCGTTCTCCAACCAACTCATCCACTCGGCAGCTCGTCAAACCCTACTTGGAATCCACCGCTAACCTCGGCAG
>JAJUHR010000242.1 GCA_029267795.1 Planctomycetota bacterium | reverse complement strand
GCGGCGGACGGCGGTTAGCAGGCCGGCCCAGAGGTCCCAAACGTACAGGGCCAACACCGCCTGCCGGTAGACCACGGCGCCCCGGTCGGCCAGCCGCAACGCCGCAAAGGCTCCCGGCTTGTGCATCTGCCGGACCGTCCGCTGGCACAGGAGCGCGTACAGGCCCGCAACGGCCAACTTGGCCGCCACCGAGGTAAGGCTGTCGCGCCACCCCCAGGCGGGGGCAGCTGCGCCCGCGAGCGACTGGGTGTCGTGCAGGAACAGGGCGACGATCAGTCCCAGGAGGGTCAGTTGCATGGGTAACTCGGGGCGACTTTTATTTTCACTACAACGGGCTTGAAAAACGCTCTCTCTCCCTCCCCCAACTGAAAAGGAAACAGGGGAAGGGACTGATGAAAACGACTTATTGCAAGCTTCCACCAACTATCGGCCGAAAACGGTCCCTACGGACCCATCACACAGGCCAGGTAGCCTGGGTGTCGCGATGCCCCGGCTAAACGGGAAATGTTAGGTCATACGGGCGGTGTCGTGCGAGCGCCGGCGAGATTTGCCACCGCGGACTGGGGATAACTTGAGGCCCGGCTCCCGGTCCGTTAGGGTCGGGCCTGAGGGTTGCTGGCCGAATGCGAGCCCGGCTGATATTGTGGCTGGTATGGGAATCGGGGGGCTGGTTCCCCCGCACCCCCAAGCAAGGTGACGTCCCATGACCGGTGCATCGGAGCCGAATTTCTCCACCCCAGCTTCGCGCGATTACTCCGCAGGCCCGTCAACCGCGGGAGGTAGCGGTCCATCGATGCCCCCGGGCGCGCAGCCTCCCCCTCCCCCACCGTGGTGGCCACCCTACCCACCGGGGCCCCCGCCTGTTTCCAGACGCAGGCTGATCTTCACTCGCGTGGTATCGGGGTTGATCACCTCGACGTTCATTTTTTCGATCGTGCTGAACATTTACCTGGTGATCATGGTGGCGTCGATGTTTGCCGGGCCCAGTGAGAGCACCTATGCCGAGGGGGACCGGCGGCGGCGCATCGTTATCGTGCCGATCAACGGCGCGATCGGAGACCAGACCGCCAAGTTTGTGCACGCGGCGTTGAAGCGGCTGCGGGACGACCCACCCAAAGCCGTGATCCTGCGCGTCGATTCGCCGGGGGGAGGCGTCGCGGCGAGCGATCGGATCTGGCACGAACTGGTGCAATTCAAGCAGGAGACCCGTATCCCGCTCGTGGCAAGCTTCGGGGCTTCAGCCACCAGCGGCGGGTACTACGTGTCCGCCCCGGCCGACCATATTTTGGCCGAGCCCACGACGGTCACGGGCAGCATCGGGGTGATCGCTCAGGCCTTCACGCTGCAGGAACTACTGCGCAAGGTGGGGATCACGCCCGAGATCGTCGCCGCCACGGCCGCGACGAAGAAAGATCGGCTGAACCCGATGCGGGAATGGACGGACGAAGACCGGGTCGTGCTGCGCATGATCCTCGACGACGCGTACGAGCGGTTCGTCGACGTCGTGGCTCAGGGCAGGCAGGGCCGCCTGACCGCCGAAGAGGTTCGGGCTTTGGCCACCGGGGAGGTGTACACCTGCGCCCAGGCGATCTCGAACAAGCTGGTGGATGAGCAAGGCTACCTGGACGCCGCCATTGCCAAGGCGAAAGAGCTGGCGGGCATCCCGGCCGACGTCACGCCGATGGTCACGACGATGGCCCCTTCTGAAAGCCTGGGTTGGCTGGGTCTGCTGCGCGGGCCCGGGCAAGACCTCGACGCGGTTTCGGGCCGGCAATTACAGCAATGGCTGCAAGAGCTGACGATCCCACGGTTCGAGTACCTGCACGTTCGATGACCTGGGTTCCACCCCGGTTGCGGGGCCTGATTTCGAGATTTCGTCCGCGATCCCACACGGGGCGGCACCGATTCAAGCTGACGTTGGGTCTGGCGGTGTGCCAAACAGTTGCTGCGTGCGCGCCACGCCCCTACGCGGACCCGATCGCGGTGATGCTCGACCGAGAGGCGGACGATCGGATGCGCCGCCGTGCCGTGGAGCAAGCGGCGCAGACGCTGGGGGCTGACCCGCGTCGCGTCGAGGCGCTACAGCGGCTGGTGATCGAAGCGGGCTATCCGGTCTGGTTGCGGGAGCACGCTGTGGACGAGCTGACCCGCATCGACGAAGCGTCGTTCCGGGGGTTTCTGGGCAAGAACCTGCACCGGATCAGTGGGCAGGACACGCTGACCTACGTGCTGGAACGGGCTGTGCAGGGGAAGTGGGCGGAGGTGACACCGGCGATCGTGCGCCGATACGCGGACTGGGGGGCTCCCGGGGTGTCCGACGCCCAGCGCCCAGAGCGGCGAGCCTTGGAGCAACTGCACGAGGGGCGCGATGCTGCGTCCTTGGCGTGGAGCGTGTTCATCGATGCTGAAAAGCTCGCGTCCCCGACGGAACGAGTCGCTGCATGGGTCCTGATTAACCGCCTGTGGGACCCGATCCAATTGAGGACTCGGCTCCGCGAAGCCCCGGCGTCCTCGGCCCTGATCGCCGATCTGAAGGCATCTCAGGAGGAGCTGGGGATCTTGCCGGAGCATGTTGAAGGGGTGCTGTGGCTGGTGTCTCTGCGCGACTTGGGTCGGCGGGCGTTCTGGGATCGCGCGGCGAGCGCGGCGTCACGCCTGCGCGACGATCAACGGGCTGGGCTCGAACTGCGGCATCTGCCCGTCTTGCTTCGGCTGAGCGAATCTCAACGGGCGGCCGATCGGGAACAGCTGCTCATGCGGCTGAGGGATCGGCTCGAGTCGAGGGAGAACCACCTGCTGGGGAGCCAAGTAGACTTCGCAGGGATCCGCCGGCCCCAGCTGCTGCAGGAGTGGGCGGCCAAGCTCTCGTGGGCGGACCTGGCCACGATCGAGCTGCTGCTGGACGCGCTGGAGGATTCGCTGCTCGTGGCGACGATGTTCGAACAGGCGGAGGCTGATCGCCGCGATACTCAGAGCGAACACGGGGGCGTGATGGATATCGACGAGGCGACCCGCCGGCCGATCGCGCGATCGTACGCCCCGCTGGCCGCTCAGAGCGATCAGAAATTCCTGCCCTCGCCGCAGATGATCGAGGATCTGTACACCGCGGTGGCCCACTACCACTTTCACGCGCAGCAGGATCGCCACAGCGACTACGCGGGGCCGGGGGCGGGCGATATCGCCTTAGCTGAACGGCTGGGGTTCAACGGCCTGGTGTTGACCTTCATCGACCGGGATAGGCTGAACGTGGATTATTACCAGCCGGGGGGCGTGACGATCGACCTGGGGACGCTTCGCCGAGGACCGTAGGCGTTTTACGTTGGGGGGGTATCGCATTCCCTGGGTGGCTCAGCGCTGTGACAGCAGTTGTTCAGCGAAATCACAGCACGTCTCGACGGCCTGGCGAGTCTGCGGCGCCAGTTGATCTTCCGGGGGCAGGGGATGCGGCCCGTTGAAGGTATGCGTGCCCCCGACGATGATGCGGAGGTGCGCCCGATCCCCCGCAACGGCGGCGTAGGCGTGCGCGGAATCCAGGGGCACGGTGCCATCGGCGTCGCCGTGGACCAGCAAAACGGGGCAACGGACACGCGTGATCGCCACGAGCGGGTCGAAATCTTCCGGGCGGGCTTCGATCTCTTCCAACCATTGCCGGCCGATCCGAAGCATCTGCCCGGTCCGCGAGGAAGGCGATTTGACGTATCCCCGCCGTCGCAGGACCCGTAGCGACTCCTCCTCGAGCCAAATCGCCTTATGGGGTGCAGCGGCCAGGATCAGTCCCACCGGCGGC
>JAJUHR010000462.1 GCA_029267795.1 Planctomycetota bacterium | reverse complement strand
GCTTGTCTTGGCTGCACGCAACCAGCGGCCCCATCAGGACCAGCAGCAGCGCCGCCCTCTGGACGGTATCGGCTAGGGACATTCGGTCTACCCTTTCAATAGTTCCGCGAAACCCACAACCATATACGATACTGGCGTATACGATGCGAGGCCAGGTCTTGAGCGAAAACCAAAGCAACCCGTCCCCTCCCCCGATCGAACGCCGATCCTTTTTTCGTCACTTCCTCGCCTGGGGGTTGAACCAGTTGGAGCAGGCCGGCCAGGTACTTACAGAAAGCCTCGGCTCTGCCCCTGACCTCGGGGAGCCCGCTACCGCTACCAACACGCCAGGAGCCCCCCACGCGTTCCTACGGCCTCCCGGTGCCCTGCCCGAGCCCGATTTCGCCGCCACATGCATCGCCTGTGGACGCTGCGTCGAGGCTTGCCCGGCTCATTGCATCGTGATCAAGCCCGGATTCGCCGGGGGCTTGCCGCACATTGTACCCCGCGTCTCCCCGTGCGTGATTTGCCAAGACCTCAGTTGCATGAAAGTCTGCCCGACGGGCGCCTTGCGGCTCCTCGACGCCCCGACGCAGATCCGCATGGGTTACGCCAGGGTAGACACCGCCCGCTGCCTGCGCACGAGCCTCGAGGCACCACCCGACGGCACCGGCCGCGACTGCCGCCTCTGCGTCGAGCATTGCCCGATCGGCGAATCGGCCTTGCGGATCGGGACGAACGGGGTTTTGCAGGTCCACCCTGGTTGCACGGGCTGTGGCGTCTGCGAACACGTCTGCCCCACCGATCCGGCCAGTATCTCCGTTCTACCGCTCTCGCACGCTCACGCCCCCGGCACCCCCGGAACCTCCGGCACGCTGCCCACCGCGGCCGAGCAGCCCTCGGCAACCCCGTGAGCGTCCTGGGCTGGTTGCTGCAGCGTCCAAGCCAATCGCCCACCGGCGCACTCGATATGCGCGGCGAAGAACCGGCCGCGGTACTGCCAAAATAGGGGCCAAATGACCTGCCGATCGGTGTCGGGGATGGCCAGCGTGTTCACGTCCTGGGGCGGGTGCCACTCCAGCACACCCTCGTCGAATTCCATCCGCTCCACACGCACGGGACGCATCGCCTCAAAAAGAAACATCAGCCAGTTCGTGTGGCCCTCGTAAGCCGCTTCCGACACGATCCCGGTCAGGTGCAAGTCAGAAGCCGCCAACTCGAGCCCCGTCTCTTCACGGATCTCGCGGAGGGCGCACGACGTCGGGCTTTCCCCCGACGCCTGGTCGAGCTTGCCGCCGATCGGGGAATACAGGCCCTTGTTAGGCGGCCTGCTGCGGCGTAGCAGCAACACCCTGCCTTGGGCGTCGGACAGATAGCACAGGACGGCAATCTGGTAGCGCAACAGGCTCGATCCCGAAAACCCCGCTCACATGCCCCGCGGCGTCTAACGATCGGCTACCGTGGCGTCCTCGGCGGGCTTGACGCTGCTCTCTGATCGGAACGCGGCGGCATCGGGCGGTTCAATCCAGTCCTCGCAACCGGAGAGTTTCAGTTCAGATGGG
>JAJUHR010000097.1 GCA_029267795.1 Planctomycetota bacterium | reverse complement strand
TCCCTGTTTAAGGACGCCAACGAAGTCCTCTCCCTGTTTACCTTGGACCCGACCCAGCTGCAGGTCCCCGTGGAGTACGTCAAGAAAAACCCCTTCTTCCTGCCGCTACTCAAGCCCCAGGACCAGATGGTCGCCATCCCATCGAGCCCCGACCCCAATGCGGTCAACCAAGCCATGCTCCGCCGCCTCCAAACGGAGGTCTCGGACCTGGACCTGCAAAGCATCATCACCGGCGCTCGGCCCGTGGCAATCATCAACGGGCAACTGCTCCAACCCGGACAATCCATTGGGAACTTCACCATCAAGAGCATCCAGCCCACCGGCGTGGAGCTGCTGAGCAACGGGCAGGTGTTCCGCCTGGACATCAAGAACCGCGCCACCCAGGAACTCGAAGGGGCCGCTGCCCCGGGCAAAGCCGGGCCGGGCCGGGCCACCCCCACCCCGGCCGGCGGCCGCAGCGCCGGCGGCACGGGAACCCAACGCTGACAAGCGATCAAGGGCCCTCGCCCCCGGCAGGACCCCCGCAACGAACCCAGCCAGCGGCTCAGCCGCAGTAAGCAACCGATGCGTAAAGACGATGTCAGAGAGTGGCGCGAGCTGGTCGACCCCGCAGAATCCGCGGGGCACGACCCCCCCGTCCCGCTGGGCCAGAACGAATCCCTCAGCGACCTCTGGAGCCCGGAAGAAGAACTGGGCGCCTCCCACCACGCCACGGACCTCGGCCAAGCCCTGCTCGACGCCGGCGCCATCACCGCCACGCAACTGGACACCGCCCGCACCGTCGCTAGCCGAAGCCCCGGCAAGGCCCTCCTCGACATCTTCTACGAAATGGGCGTCGACGAGCCAGCCCTGCAAGCCGTGGTCGCTTCCATCGCCGGCTTCGACTTCGAACGCATCAAGACCGCCAACGACATCGACCTAAAGCTCGTCAACCGCCTCACCCCAAATTTCTGCAAGGACAACGGCGTGATGCCCCTGCGCATGGCGGGCAACCGCCTGGTCCTCGGCATCACCCACCCCGACAACCTCCTGCTGATCGACGAGATCCGCCACAACCTCGGCCTGGCCATCAAGCCGGTCGTCGTCTGCCGCAACGACATCGCCACCGTCATCGCCTCCCTCCGCGAGGAAGAGTCCGCCGGGGAGTCCGTCAACGTCGACGAGATCATCGGCGGCATCCAGGAGGACGACGTCGAGGTCGTCCAAACCAAAGAAGAAGAGCTCGACCTCGAACGCATGGCCGGCGAGTCCCCGGTCATCCGCTACGTCAACTACCTCATCTTCAACGCCGTCAAAGAGGGCGCCAGCGACATCCACGTCGAACCCCAGGAAAAAAAGCTCCAGATCCGCTACCGCATCGACGGCATCCTCTTCACCATGATGAACCCGCCCCAGTCCATGCAGGCGGCCATCATCTCCCGACTCAAGATCATGGCCAACCTCGACATCGCCGAACGCCGCCTCCCCCAGGACGGCCGCATCCGCGCCATGGTCCACGGCCGCAAGCTCGACCTGCGCGTCTCCACCCTGCCCACGCCCCACGGCGAAAAGGTCGTCATGCGCATCCTCGACACGCGGTCCATCCAGGTCCCCCTCGAGCAGCTCGGCATGCACGAGGACGCCCTGCTCATCTGGAAACACCAGATCGAGCAGCCCCACGGCATCATCCTCGTCACCGGACCCACCGGCAGCGGCAAGACCACCACCCTCTACGCCTCCCTGGCCAAGATGGACCGCGACCAGCTCAACATCTCCACCGTCGAGGACCCCGTCGAGTACCACCTCAACGGCATCACCCAGTGCCAGACCCACGACCGCATCGGCATGACCTTCGCCTCCGCCCTTAGGGCGCTGCTCCGCCAAGACCCCGACGTCATCATGGTCGGCGAAATCCGCGACGCCGAGACCGCCCGCATCGCCATCCAGGCCTCCCTCACCGGCCACCTCGTCCTCTCCACCCTCCACACCAACGACGCCCCCAGCTCCATCACCCGCTTGATCAACATCGGCATCGAGCCCTACCTGCTCGGCGCCGCCGTCAACGGCGTGCTGGCCCAGCGCCTCGTCCGACGCATCTGCAACAACTGCAAAGAGCAGGTCCCCCCCGACCCCAAGTGGGCCGACCACCTGGCCATGCACGGCATCGCCGTCGACAACGTCTGGGTCGGCAAAGGCTGCGAAAAGTGCCGCAACTCCGGCTACTCCGGCCGGCTCGGCCTCTACGAAATCCTCGTCCTCGACGACCACCTCCGCGACAAAATCTCCAGCAACCCCTCCGTCACCGAATTCCGCCGCATCTGCATCGAGCACGGCATGGTCACCCTCCGCGAGGACGGCTTCAAGAAAGTCGCCCAGGGCCAGACCACCGTCGACGAAGTCCTCCGCGTCACCGAAAGCTCGATCTAAAACGCCCCCTTACCATCGAGATGCGCCATGTCGTAGTGTGATTTCGTAGGGTGCGCTCTGCGCACCAGCCAACGACCATGCGCTATCCGCACCCTCAAACGGCCTTGCGCTCCCCGCACTCTTTTTATAGGGTGCGCTGTGCGCACCACTCGTAGGGCGGGTCAAGCGCAGCGAAACCCACCGCCCCCTCGGCGCAACTCAAATAGATGAACACCCTAAATTTTTTGACGCGGATGGGTGCCTGGGGCTAAGCGCAGCGTGCCCCAGATCCCAATACCTCGGATCACAACCACGCGACAGATCACGCTGCCTTGCGAACCCGATCCCCAGCCGCATCGCCCTGCGACGCACCGCTCAGCACACGCTCGTACACCGCCACGACGCGCTCCATCCGCCGGCGGAACGTATAGCGCTCCTCGACGCGCTGCCGCGCCCGCCGCGACAGCGCCGCACGCCACTCCGGCTGCGATAGCAGGGGGATCAGCTGCTTGCCCCAACCGGTCTGATCCCGCGCAAGAATCACGCCGCAGTGCCCCTCCTCCAGCAGCTCCGACACCCCGCCCACGTCCGTCGCCGCCACCGGCACACCCATCGACATGGCCTCGAGCACCACGTTCGGCAACCCCTCCGTATGACTGGGTAGCAGCAGCAGGTCCATGACCTCGTAGAACGGCTTCACCCGGGCCTGCCAGCCCCAAAACTTCACCGCCCCCGCCACGCCCAGCTCCCGCGCCAGCGCCTCAAGCTTACCCCGTTCCGGCCCGTCGCCCACCAGGTGCAGTTCGACGTTCGGGAACGCCTTACGCACCTGGGCCAGGCAGTACACCGAGCGGCTCACGCCTTTCTCCACACTCAGCCGCCCAACAGTCCCGATGACGAACCGATCCGCCGCAACCCCCAGCGCACGACGCGCCGCCTCCGGCGCCAGCGCCCGCGAATACTCCTCCGACTCGATCGCGTTGGGGATGTATGTCAGCCGATCCTCCGACACCCCTCGCTCCAAACAGTGACCCTCCAGATCACGACTGACCGCGATCACGTGGTCGTACTTGCTCAGACACCAGTTGTCCACGTGGTAGTACAGCTGCGTCCGCAGCGATTCCCGCGTCCACCCGTGCACCGTCGTCACCAGCTTCATCGGCCAAAAACGCCTCAGCAGCAGGCCCAGCGCGTCGGTCTTGTAATCGTGCGCGTGCCAGATCGTCACCCGCTGTTCCCGGCACAACCGCAGCAGCGCCTGCACGATCCGCGGGTCGATCGGGCCGGACTCGGGAAACTCCCACATCGGGCAGCCCCAATCCCGCGCCCGCTCGCGCAGCGTCTTGATCCCGCCGTCGCCCGCCGGGTGGATGTACGCAGCCGCCATCCTCAACCGCTGTGGGTCCACGTAGCACGCCGATCGCAGGACCGTCTTGTCCGGCCCGCCGCCGCTGCCGCTGACCACCCGGGTATGCAACACCATCGGCAAAGACGCCCGTTGAGCCGCGGTCAGCGAAGTCGGTACCCCAGCGGGGCGGTGCACTTCCCGCGACCCGCCAACCACCCCATCCGCCGCGGCCGCGCCTCGGTCATCCGCTCGATTGGCCTCAACGTCGCGCATCGATTCTTCCCTCAGACAAGCCGACCGCTCCACACGCCTCACACCATGAACCCCGGGCACGTCGCGCACGGGTTGTTCTCGCACTGCGACGGCTTCAGCTTCCGCTTAAAGCTCCGCCGGGCCATCCGGTACTTCGGCCCGTTCCAGATCTCGGCGAACGGCCTCTGCAGCGCGTTGCCCAGGTCCTCCGCCGGGTCGAACGACCCGCAGCACGCGCACACCGTCCCATCCCAGTTGATCACGCTCATCAGCCACGGCCAGGAGCAATCGAACATCTTCCTCCCGTTGAATTCCTCGCCGCGGAACGATCCCTCGAGCATCTGACGGTAGGGGCCCAGCACGTGCGACCCGTCCTTCGGCAGCCACCGCTCCAGGTGCTCCCGCGTCTTCTTCGCCAGCACGTCCGCGGCCAGCCCCAGCGGCTGCAGCTTCTTGTCCAGACCCAGGAACCGCACGTTCATCGACGCCGTGGAGAACACCGCCGTGCACCCCAGCTCGTCCGCCAACTCCTGAAACGCCGCCCGCTCGTGCTCGTTGTAGCGCGTGACCACGAAGTTCAATTGCACCGCCGGCGTGGCGCTCTTCAGCCGCCGCCGCACCTCCACGATCTGCCGCACCTTCGCCACCGCTTCCTCAAAACTCTTGCCCGGCTGGTACGCCTCGTACGTCGCCTGCGACGCCCCGTGCAGCGAGCACGTCAGCATGTCCAGCCCGCTCCGCACCAGCGCTTCCGCCTGCCCCTTGTTCGGCTTGAACGCGTGCAGGTTCGAACTGATGTACGTCCAGATGCCCCGGTCGTGCGCGTACCGGATCATCTCGTAAATCTCCGGCACGATCAGCGGGTCACCCCACATCGATAGGTCCACCGTGTACAGATACCGGCGCAGCTGGTCGATCAGCCGCTTGTACTGCTCCAGGGTCATCTTCCCCTTGGGCCGCCCCTCGATCCCCAGCCCCGTCGGGCACAGCTGGCACTTGGTGTTGCAGATGTTCGTCGACTCGATCTTCATCTTGTAAGGCCGCCCAACCACCCGCTCGGTCTTCAGCTTGAACTGCACGTTCACCACCGCCATGTTCGCCAGCTTCAACGCCGACAGGTACCGCCGGTTCCGCCACACGTGGAACACGCCGCGCGCCAGCAAGTCCAACCCACTCACCACCTTGGCCACAGGCCGCGACGCCACCGGGCGGCTCTTGAGCCTCGCGGTGAACCGCACCGTACGAGCCAGTTGACGATCGAGGGTCAGTTGGATCGCGCTCATGTCCCTGCCAATCCTTCCTCGGGATGCGTCAGACGCAGGCGAGGCCGCCGACCCCCCTCGCCACGCGGGACCGCCGGCGGATCCACCCGCTGCCCAGCGGCTTCCCCACCGCCCACCGGCCCACGCCCCCGGGCCTCATGAGCGTGCTCTTCCAGGTGACGCTCCAGCAACCCCGGCAACACGCCCGCCACCACAATCAGCAGCCACGGCAGCTCGAACACCTCCAGCGACAGGAACACCCCGCCGAACGCGAAACTGATCAGGCTCGCCTGGGCGCTCAACGCGATCTGCTCCGCCTCGGCGATCCGGCGGGCCACCGCCTCGTCGCCGCGGCCCGGCTCGTGCTCGTCCAGAAAATCCCGGCAGATCCGCTTGGATTGCCCCAGGTACGCGATCGCCCCCCCAAGCATCAGCACGTAGAAAACCGCCGCGGGGATGCCCGAGTCAGCCGCCACCTGCAGGTATTGGTTGTGGATCGTCCGGCCTTGCCGGTCGGCCCCGTAGTTGTAGATGAACTGCCGCGAATTGCGGATACCCTGGCCCGTCAGCGGGTGGTCCCACGCCATCTCCCACGCCGCAGCCCAACTGTCCAGACGCGACTGGGCGCTGGGGTCCTGGTGGAAATTGGTCGTCGTCAGGAACCGGTGCCGAATCTCCGGCCCGGCTAGGAACGCGATCGCCACGCATAGCCCCGCCACGATCAGCGCCGCACGCCACCGCGGCCGATGGTGGCTCAACAGCCAAACCGCCCCCACCGCGCCCGAGAGCATCGCCCCCCGCGAGTAGCTCATCAGGATCGCGTGCAGCATCACCAGCCCAATCGCCCAGCCGGCCAACCGCTGCCACAGCCGCGGCGCCGTCAGGCCAAACGTGTACGCGAACGGCAGGCCCATCACCAGCAGCAGCCCGGCCCCGTTGTTGTCCAGCCCGCCGAACCCCCGGTGGAACACGTCCAGCCGACCCTCGAACAGGTACAGCGCGTTGATCTCCCACGCCACGTACCCCAGCGTCACCAGCACCATCAGCCCGATCGCGTGCACGTGCCACAACCGGCTGATCAACATGCTCGCGACCGTCGCCATCAGCAACACCTTGCCGTATTCCAACGCCCAGTCCTGCGCCAGTTGCGGGTCGTGGGCCGCCAGCAGGCTCACCAGCACCAGCAGGGCGTACCCGATCATGGCCATCGCCACCAGGTTCAGCCGCCCCCGCAGGCCGATCCGCGGAAAGTTCAACACGAACCCCGCCAGCGCGATCATCGCCGCCAGCAGCGACCACCGCACCCCCGAGGGCAGCACCCACTCCCACAAATACTGCGGACGCAGCACCGCCAGCATGTAGTACAACAGCACACCCCAGAACGGCTCGACCAGCGAGCCCACCGCCCCCGCCACCATCAGAGCTGTCAACAACAGCAGCTGTTTCATCGAAACACCCTGCGCCTCATGTCCGCTCTCACCGAGGCCTGTACGTCCTAGCCGCGGGCGGCAACCCGCGACGGGTGCCTGGGGCTAAGCGCAGCGTGCCCCAGCAACGTAGGGTGCGCTGTGCGCACCACACCATCACCTAGCCGCGGGTGGCAATCCGCGGCCCTCTCTCCCCCTCTCCCTCTAGGGAGAGGCCGGGTGAGGGTGGCGGTTTTGACCTCCCTCACCCCGCTCGACGCAGCATCGCCACCGGGAGCTTCAGACT
>JAJUHR010000240.1 GCA_029267795.1 Planctomycetota bacterium | reverse complement strand
GCGAGGAGGCCATCGAGGCCACCCGGCGATGGAGGCCCGACGTGATCACGATGGACATCCACATGCCGAAGATGAACGGGCTGGAAGCGACGCGCCGGATCATGGAGCGGGACCCGATGCCCATCGTGATCGTCAGCGGCAGCCAGGACCCCCGGGAGGTGGCCACGACATTTGACGCCCTAGAGGCGGGCGCCCTGGCCGTGCTGCGCCGGCCGGTGGGCATCGGTCACCCCGACCACGAGGCCACAGCCAGGCAGCTGCTGCAGACGGTGAAGTTGATGTCGGAAGTGAAGGTGGTCCGGCGCTGGCCCCGGGCGCGGCAAGAAACGGGGGCTGCGCGGCCGGCCGACGTGGACCTGGCGCCCAGGCCGGCGAAGGTCAGGGCCGTCGCCATCGGCGCCTCGACTGGCGGCCCCCCGGTGCTCCAAACCATCCTCGCGGCACTGCCGAAAAACTTCCCTGTGCCGATCTTGATCGTCCAACACATGGCGACGGGTTTCGTCCAGGGATTCGCCGAGTGGCTGGCGCAGACCTCCGGCCTGCCCGTCCACCTCCCCATGCACGGGGAATGGATGCGCCCCGGTCACGTTTACGTGGCTCCCGACGAGTTACAGATGAAGGTGGATCGCGGTGGAAGGGTCGCCCTGACCAGGGACGGACCCGAGAACGGCCTGCGCCCCTCGGTTTCCTTTCTGTTCCGTTCGATCGCCGATGTCTACGGGCGCGACGCCGTGGCCGGGCTGCTCACCGGGATGGGGCGCGACGGCGTGGAGGAATTGAGGCTGTTGAAGGAAAAAGGCGCGGTGACCTTCGCCCAGGACAAAGACAGCTGCGTCGTCCACGGGATGCCGGGCGAGGCGATCCGGCTCGATGCGGCCACGGTGGTCCTGCCGCCGGTGAAGATCGCCGCACTGCTGACGAATCTGGCGAACACGGAGCGATCGATCGGGGAAAGAAGATGACACCCAAGAAGAACAGGCAAGACACCGTGGAAGTCCTCATCGCCGAGGACAGCCCAACCCAGGCTCAAAAGTTGCAGGGCCTGCTCGAGGAGCACGGTTACGCGGTCGTCGCCGCCCCCAACGGCAAAGAAGCCCTCGCGGCGGCCCGCCGACGCAAGCCCGCGATGATCATCAGCGACGTGCTGATGCCGGAGTTGGATGGCTACGGCCTGTGCCAGGCGATCAAGTCCGACGAGCGGCTCAAGGACACCCCGGTGATCCTCCTGACCACACTTTGCGACCCCCAGGACGTAATCCGGGGCCTGGAATGCGGCGCGGACAACTTCATCCGCAAACCATTCGACGAACGAGCCCTGCTGTCGCGGATCGAGAACCTGCTGATCAACCTCGAGCTGCGCAAGGGCCACAAGATCCAGGTGGGCCTGGAGGTCAACCTCGGCGGCCATAAACACTTCATCACCTCCGAGCGGCAGCAGATCTTGGACCTGTTGATTTCGACCTACGAACAGGCCATCCACCTGAACAACGAGCTGAAACTGCGGGAGAAACAGCTGGCGCGTTCCAACCAAGTGCTGAACGGGCTCTACCACATCGCGGAGGGCCTGAACCGGGCGGCCAGCGAAAAAGAGGTGGTGGAAACGGCGTTGCAGAGGGCGCTGGAGATGCCCGAGGTTCGGGCCGGCTGGATCTTCCTGCGGGAGGGCGAATCTGGTTACCGGCTCGCCGCGGCACGCAATTTGCCCCCAGCGCTGATCAAGCTTGGTGTGCCGGAGGGGATGTGCCAGTGCCGGCGTCAACTGCTCGCCGGGAAGCTTGGTGCGGTCACAAACATTGAGTGCGAATGGCTGAAACAAGCGCCCGGCGACACCCAAGGTCCGCGGGTTCACGCGAGCGTACCGATCCGGATCGGGGAGCAGGCGGTGGGGGTGATCAATCTGGTCGGCACCGAGTACGGCCTGTTCACCGACGAGGACGCGAAGAATCTAGACGCCCTTGGCAACCAGCTGGGCGTGGCGCTGGCACGGGCACGCCTGCACGAACACCTGGAACGACTGGTCGAAGAGCGGACCGCCAAGCTCGCAGCGGAAGTGGAACACCGCAAGCGCGTCCAGGAAGAGCAGGCGAGGCTGGTGGCGATCCTCGAAGCCACGCCCGACCTGGTGGGGACTGCCACCCCCGACGGCCGGCTGCTCTACACCAATCAGGCCGGTCGGCTGATGCTGGGTCTACAAGAAGGTTGCGACCTGTCCACGCTGCGGATCCGGGAATGGTATCCCGAATGGGCGGGCAAGCTGGTGATGGAGCAAGCCATCCCACACGCGGTCAAGCACGGGACCTGGAGCGGAGAAACAGCACTGCTGCGGCGTGACGGTCGCGAGGTCCCCATCCTTCAGGTGGTGATCGCCCATCAAGGGCCGGACGGCTCGGTGTCGTACCTGTCTACGATCGGGCGCGACATCACCCAGCGCAAGGAGCACGAGGCCAGGATCGTGCGCCTCAATCGGATCTACAGCGTGCTCAGCGGGATCAACACCACGATCGTGCGCGTCCGCGAGAGGCAGGAGCTCTTCGAGGAAGCGTGCCGCATCGCGGTGGACCACGGTCGGTTCACGTTCGCGTGGATCGGGACGCTCGACGCGGACAAGCAAAAGATCACGCCCGTGGCGCAGGCCGGCCGCAACGACGGGTACCTGTCTTTGATCGATCTGAGCGTCGTTGAGGGCGCCCCGGGGCATCGCGAGCCGACGGCGCAGGCCCTGACCCAGGGCAAGCCGGTGGTCTGCAACGACATCGCCGCGGACGATCGGACCGGGGCGTGGCGCGCCGAAGCGCTGAACCGCGGTTATCGCTCCGTGGCGATGCTGCCCCTGGTTTTGGATCGACGGCCGGTGGGCGTGTTCGCGTTGTACGCGCCGGAGCCGGGCGTTTTTGACGAGGAGGAGATGCGGCTGTTGGTCGAAATGGCCGGCGATATCTCCTTCGCCCTGGATCACCTGAAAAAAGAAGAGCAGCTCAACTACCTCGCCTACTTCGACGCCGTCACCGACCTTCCGAACCGCGCCCTGTTCGGGGACCGCCTCGCTCAGCGGATCGGCACCGCGCGGCGTGACCGGCGGGCGTTTTCCGTCATCGTGCTCGACCTGGAGCGGTTCAGCGTCATCAACGAGACCCTGGGCCGGCAGGCCGGGGATGAATTGCTGCGCCAGGTCGCGCAGCGCCTCGGGCCCTCGCTCGATGAAACGGACATCCTCGCCCGGTTCTCCGGCGACTGTTTCGGCATCGCCACTGGCTGCAGCGACGAAGGCACCGACATCGCCCACACCCTCGAGCGGGCCCTACTGAGCATCCGGAGCCAGCCGTTCCTGATCGGCGGCAAGCAACTGCGGGTCGCGGCCAGGGCGGGGGTGTCCTCGTTCCCCACCGACGGCGAGGACGCCGAGAGCCTTTATCGCAACGCGGAGGCGGCGCTGAAAAAGGCCAAGCTCTCCAAGGAGGAATACCTGTTCTACACGCCCGAGATCAACGCCCGGGTCGCCGAGCGATTGACGCTCGAAAACAAGCTGCGCCGAGCGGTTGAAGAGCAACAACTGGTCCTCCAATACCAACCGAAGGTCGACCTGAAGCAAGGCCATATCAGCGGCTTAGAGGCGCTGTTACGTTGGAACGATCCCGAAGTGGGCCTGGTTCCACCGCTGAAGTTCATCCCCGTCCTCGAGGAAACCGGGATGATCTTCGAAGCGGGACGCTGGGCCCTGGAAAAGGCCATGACGGACTACCGGCAGTGGCAGGCCAGATCGATGAACCCGCCCCGCATCGCCGTCAACGTTT
>JAJUHR010000243.1 GCA_029267795.1 Planctomycetota bacterium | reverse complement strand
TACATTTCCCAATCAGGATCAACCCTCTTTTTTTCCGTGAAGCCTGCGTTGTACTTCTGCTGGAAACTCGTGGTGAACTCGCCCAGATCGCCGTGCTCCAAACCCAGCTTTTTGAGCCCCGCAGCAAACTCTTCGGGTGGGATTTTTTCGCGTCGGTCGATCAGCTCAAAGGCCGCGGGCATTTGTTCCTCGGAGACCCCGGATTCCGCGAGGATGCGTTGAACCGCTCGGCGGTGGCTGATGCGGACCTTGACCTGATCGGGTCGTAGCTTGAGCTCAGCCAGCAGGTCCACGGCGGTGAAGATGCACTCGGCGTCGGCGACGGGGGAGTCGGTGCCGACGATGTCGCAGTTCCACTGGAGGAATTCGCGCAGCCGGCCGCGCTGGGGGCGTTCGGCGCGGCAGAGGTTGGGGATGCTGAACCACTTGATCGGGCGGGGCAGGGCGTTGGCCTGGGCGGCGATCATGCGAGCGAGTGTGGGGGTGAATTCCGGGCGGATGGCCAGTTCGCGTTCGCCGCGATCCTCGAAGTGGAATAGCTCGTTGACGATCCCTTCGCCGCTCTTGACCTTGTACAGGTCGAGGGGCTCGAAGATCGGGCCTTCGACCTCCTCGAAGCCGTTGCGGACCGAGACGCGCCGCCAGGCGTCCTCGAGGTGGTTGCGCCAGGCCATCTGCGGCGGGTAGAAATCGCGGGTGCCCTTGGGGGCCTGGAATTTCATGTGCGGAGGCTCGATGGGTGGCGGAGCGAGGCGTCGGTGGCGCGGATCGAGAGCGTGACCCACTTCCCGCCCCTGCCCCCGGAACCCCCGGAAGGGTGGCTACGCCCGGAAGCGCGGCTGGCCGGGCACACGGAAGTGCAGCTGTCGGAGGGCTGCACGTCGCGGGACGGGCGCCGGCGCAGGTGGGCTTTGATCATCGGGTGGATGCGGGATTCCAGCACGTGCTTGGTCTTCGGCCGGCGCGGGTCGTCGCGGCTGATCCCGGTGTTTTTGAGGCGCTGTTTCAAAACGTACTTCGCGTAGCGCTTGCCCAGGGCGGACTGGGCGTAGGCTTCCAGTTGCTGGGGCGTGGTGAAGTAGTGCTCGTAGTCGTACGAGCCCACATGGTAGTCACAGTTGTCGGTGGAATATTGCCGGCAGATCTTGGGGCGGTCCTCGTAGATGCCGCAGCGGTTGTCGGCCTGCAGGTGCTTGCACGGGGTCTGGACGGAGAGGTACCAGTCGCCGTCCTCGACGAAGATGTGCACGGCTTCGTGCGAGAGGTACCAGCGGAGGTTGTCGAAATCCTCGGGGGTTTCGGGGGTATCGATCCCCAACGAAAAGTAGCGGCAGCACAAGGCGCTGCACCGATCGCACAGGCACTGCGACATGGGGAGGCTCTCTCTTTAATCCCCTCGAAAAGACCGCCCACCGGGGACCGCGGCCATTGTAAGAACGCCCCGGGGCCGCTTCAATGTCACGCCATGCGCATCATCGCTGGAGAGCTTCGCCACCGGAAGTTGCTGGGTCCGCCGGGTGACCAGACGAGCCGGCCGATCACGGACCGGGTGAAAGAGAGCCTGTTCGCGCGGCTGACCTCGATGGGGCTGATGGAGGGCGGGACGGTGTTGGATGTGTTCGCCGGCACGGGGAGCCTGGGGCTGGAGGCGCTGTCGCGCGGGGTGGAGCACTGCACGTTCGTTGAAAAGGACTACACGATCCGGGGGCTGCTGCGGCAGAACCTGGAGAACCTGGGGGTGCTCGAGCGGGCGACGCTTCTGGCGGTGGACGCGACGAAACCCGGGTGGGTGCAGCAGCTGGGTCGGCTGCAGCACGCCCCTTTCAGCGTGGTGTTCTGCGACCCGCCGTACCGGTTGACGGATCACTCGGAGGGCCTGGAGCGGATACTGGGGCTGGTGGCGAGCCTGGCAGCGGTCACCGAACCGGGCGGGGTGCTGGTGCTGCGGACGGATTCGCGCGTCAAGCCGGGGGCGGCCCAGGGGTGGACGGGCCCGGTCTCCTACCGATACGGGTCCATGGCGACGCATTTCTACCAGCGAGCGTGAGAAGGGGTCGTGGGAGGTCTTGGCGTGTACGGACGGCGGCCTTAAATGCTGCTACGATGATGGTCCTTCCGCGAAAAACGACGAGGTCGCACGATGTTCGAAGCCCTGGCAGAACGATTCTCCGACGTGTTCCGCAGGCTCTCCGGGCGGGGCAAGATCACTGAATCCAACGTCCGCGAGGCGATGGAGCAGGTGCGCACGGCCCTGCTGGAGGCGGACGTGCACTACGAGGTGGTGGAATCGTTCACGCGCGATGTGACGGCCAAGGCGCTGGGGACAGAGGTGCTGTCCAGCCTCAAGCCCGGCCAGCAGATGGTCAAGATCGTCTACGACGAGCTGGTCGCGCTGATGGGGCCGGTGGATTCGCACCTGCTGGAGGTACACCCGGGACCGACGGTCGTGATGGTGTGCGGCTTGCAGGGTTCGGGCAAGACGACCACGTGCGCGAAGCTGGCGGCGTACCTAAAGAAGCGCGGCAAAAGCGTGATGGTGGCTGCGGCTGACCTGCAGCGCCCCGCGGCGGTGCACCAGCTGCAGGTGCTTTGCGGGCAGGTGCAAGCCGAACCGAAAGGCGGCGGGCAGGTCCACTTCTACGCGGAGATGGACAAGGTCGCCGAATACGGCAAGGCGGTCGGGGCCGCGGTGACGGTCTGTGTGCACGCCGTGGCGGCTGCCCGGGAGAGGAAGTGCGACTTCCTGATCCTTGACACCGCGGGCCGGCTGCACATCAACGAGCCCCTGATGGACGAGCTGCGCCGGGTGAACCAAGCGGTGAGCCCGCACCAGGTGCTGCTGGTGGTCGACGCGATGACCGGGCAGGACGCGGTGAATTCCGCGAAGACGTTCAATCAGCAGCTGGAGCTGGACGGGGTGATCCTGACCAAGTTTGATTCCGACACCCGCGGGGGCGCGGCCCTGTCGGTCAAGCACGTCACCGGCAAACCGATCAAGTTCGTCGGCGTGGGCGAGAAGCTGGACGCCCTGGAGGAGTTCCACGCGGAACGGGTCGCGTCGCGCATCCTCGGGATGGGCGACGTGGTGAGCCTGGTCGAAAAGGCGCAGGAGCAGGTGTCGGCGGAACAGGCTCTGGCCATGCAGGAGAAGATGGCCCGGGGCCAGATGACGCTGGAGGACTTCCTGGAGCAGCTGCGGAGCATCCGGCGGATGGGGCCGATGAAGAGCCTCCTGGGCATGCTGCCGGGCGTGGGGGCGGCGCTGAAGGACCTGGACCTGGACGACAAGCAGATGAACCGCACGGAGGCGATCATCCTGTCGATGACGCCGCAGGAGCGCCGGGATATCGACCTGCTGGACAACTCGCGGCGACGGCGGATCGCGCGGGGGTCGGGCACGTCCGTGCAGGAGGTGGGGCAGCTGGTCAAGAGCTTCGAGATGGTCTCGCGGATGAGCAAACAGGTCTCGAACATGGGGATGATGGCGCGGATGAAGGCGCTGGCGGGGCTGGGGCAGGTGGACACGGCGGTGCTCGAGGGCGGGGCGCCGCGGTTGCCGGGCGGGGCGTCGCCGCGGCCGAAGTTCAAGCAGCGCAAGCGCCGGAGCAGGTGAGGAGCCGATGAGCTGGGCCTATCTGTTGACCGCCATCAGCCTGGAGGTGTGTGGGACCACGTGCCTGAAGCTTTCCCAGGGCATGACCCGGCTCGTGCCGACGGTGTTGGTGTTCGTTTTTTATGCCGGCAGCTTCTGGTCCCTGGCGATGGCGCTGAAGCGGAT
>JAJUHR010000259.1 GCA_029267795.1 Planctomycetota bacterium | reverse complement strand
CGGCCCGACCCGCGCCCCAACATCCAGCAACCCCCCGAACAGCAGGCTCAGCACCCCCATCGTGACCAAGGGTTGCATCACCGCCCACAATACGCCCAGCACCGTCTGCTTGTAGCGAACCTGGATGTCCCTTAATGCCAGTAGCCCCACTAAGTCCCGGCGATCCCACAGCTCCCGCAGGTCAGGCCAGGGCCACCACCCCCGACGCGGAACGATCCACGTCTCCACCTCGGCCTCGGGAAAATCGGGCCCCTGACCGAGGTTCTGCCCCACATCGACGGTCGGCACCGTAGACACACGCGGCTCCTATGGTCGACCCGCTCGCTGTCCGATAAGTCCTTGCAACCTTCCCAATCGCTACAAACGCTACTTTCGGCACCATCGTCATCGGAGCGTCCATGGGATAACTTGAGAGGTCAATCGGTCGCCTACCGTTTCGGACCCTTGGCCAGAGACCCAAACACCGGACGAGTGCCCGATTCCAACCGGGTACGGTCTGGTACCCCCCGCTTGAAGCTTGCCTAGATTCCCAAGATTCCATCTCCCATCAATATATGGACTTAATTATCTTTTTTTGAATCTTCTCCGCATAGTCCGTTTTTAAGTTACACAATGATTCGAACTCGCCCCGACGCTAATCGGTGATACGTTTTGCATTGGGTCGGTTCGCCTCTAGGGACCGCGATGAAGTCGCGCAAAAGTCAAGAGTAAGGATGAGATCGTGTACAGTCGCCGGCGTGGCTCGAGGGATCATGCACGGTTTGCCGGCTGAATCGAAAAAACGGACCTGAACACCGAGTTTGGGGAGTCACATGAGCCGAATCAGGATCTTCTTCTCCGCGAGCGTGGCAGCAGTTACTCTGACCGTACCCCTCGCTCCTGTGCGTGCTGGCACAGTAACCCCCACCGGCCGGTCGATTCTCGGCCAGCCTGTCACCGTCAAAAACACAGCGACCGCCCAGACGATCCGACTCACCGCTGGGCAGTTCACCTGGACAGGCGTCTCTGCCCCGGACGATCCGGAGTTGCAAGGCTCGTTCACCAGCTTCGGCATTGAACTCCAGCGCATAACCAACAAGCCTTTTCAGGTTGAGGACTTAAAAGACGCGCCCACAAACGGAGGTGGAGCCGGCTTCCCCTTCGGCGACATGGGGCCTGATCGGGCATTAGACCTCCAAGAGCTCTTCGGCGAGCATTACCAGCAGGTAGCCAACGAGAACACCGCCGCTGCGTTCGCCGCCTTCCAAGTGGCCATCTGGGAGATCGTGTACGAGAACTCCGCCAACCCCTATGACGCCGCGGCCGGCCAACTGGTGTTCCTTAACAACAACGCCGCCGTGAATCGTGCGAATCAGTTCCTCACGACCGTGGGCGATGGACATGCGACCCTGATGGGGGGCCTTAAGGCGCTCACTTCCAGATCCAACCAGGACCAAGTCGTGGTGATAGCCCCGCTGCCCGCGGCCGCCTGGATGGGTTTGACCCTGCTGGGCACGCTAAACCTCGTCCGCAAGGCGCGCAAGCCCCGATCGGCCGAATAGCGCCCTGCGTCTCCGCTCACTCAACAGGGATCCCTCAACCCCCTACAGCCATTCGTCGGGGCCCTACTTCATCGGGTTCATCGTTGGTAAGGGGGCACCTTGATTGAGCAGATTGACCCGAACCCAAAGCTGATGGACGGGAGAGGGAACATCCCGGCTTTGATCCCAATTGCCAACGTCGACAACCCGATCCTCTGAGCAAGGAAGCGAATTGTCTCGATAAAGTCCCGGGTAATCAGCGCGCTCTGCGTGATCTGCCTCAAATCCACCGCCTCGATCGTCGATCAACATACTAGTGAGTGCTTAGTTGCCCATAGCCGAGAAGAAAGACGGCGTGGGGGTAGGGTGTTTCTTCCGCGGGCGGGCATGCCTTATCTCAGACAGAATCGACCCAGGGCGATGGGCCCAAACCCGACAGCGGCTACGAAGCCGGGCGATCCCCTAGAACTCGATGGCCCGCCTGCGGTGTAGCGGTAAAAACATCCGAACATCCAGCGAGCATCCAAGGCACACAGAGTTCACCGGCCCAGGCACTACTGCAGCCGGAGGTGGGCCGAATGTGCTCAACCGCTGGGTGTTCAACGCCTGCTCAGGGACAAGGTTCATGCAGGGCAATGCAATCACCCGGCGTCCTGAAGGATTGGGTCTATCGGCCATCCTCCGCGATCGCAGTTATCGTCGCAGCATCACGCTGATCACCCTCTTGTTGTTCGTTCCCCTGGCGGTGGTCACCGCTCTGTTTCTATCCGACATCGGTGGCGATATCCGCTTTGCTCGCTATGAGCTGTGGGGCTTAAGTTACCACAATGGCCTAAGAAATCTGCTGGAAAGCCTCGAGCGTTACGAGCCGGGTTTGAGGCCCCCCGTCGATCGGGGACCCGTCGAACCGAAGCCTTCCCACGTCGCCTCACCCTCCGAGGTCGAGCAACGGATTCGTGAAGTCGACCATCTGGACGAGCTGTATGGCCGGGCTTTGCAGGCCACCCCGACCTGGGTTGACTTCAAACAACAGTGGTCGCGATTGAGCAAACGAGACCCCGTCGCCGACCCGCACGGGTTTGCCACGGAAAAATCCCGTGTGGCCGCGGCCCTGCTCACGCTGATGTTGCACGTCGGGGACACGTCCAACCTGATCCTGGATCCCAGGATCGACAGCTATTACCTGATGGACCTGATCGTCCTGAGCCTGCCGCGTGCGATCGACGTGACGGTCGAGGCCCGCCAAATCGCGCAGCGAGTGTGCATGGCCCATGCGGCCGGGGAAAACGAAAAACTGCAGACGGCCAAGTTGATCGGGCGCATCGAGGGCCTGACCGACAAAATGGGCCGCAGCGCCCGCATGGTCAGCCAACATAGCCCCCGGCTCAAGCCACAGGTCGATTTGCTTATCGAAGAACTCACCCGCGCGATGAAGAGGTTCGCCGATCCGCTGGCGCACCTGCTGATCCAAGATAAGTTGACCTGCTCGATGGTGGAGCCCCTGATCGCCGCCGGGGACGCCGTGATCGAACGCGACTTTGCGCTGTATGACTTCGCCTCGGATAGCCTCCGCCAACTGTTGAACGACCGGATCGGGGCCTACGAGCGCCAGCGACGCTTCATCGTCGCCTTCGCCGTGGTGGTCTTTTGCATGGGCGGCGGCGTGCTCGTGGCCTTCGTACGCACCTTGCTGCAGCGGAAGACCGCCGAAGAAGCCTTGCGCGATAGCCAGGAGCAGACCCGCCTGATCATCGATGCTGCCCTCGACGCCGTGGTCACCATGGACGCCCAGGGGATGATCACTGGGTGGAACGACCAAGCCCAGGCCATTTTCGGCTGGGAGCGGCAGGAAGCGTTGGGCCGGCGGATATCCGAAACGATCATCCCGTTGCCATACCGCGACCTGCACGAGCAGGGGCTCCAACGGTTCCTCGCCACACAGCAAGGCCGGGTGCTCAACAAGCGGATCGAGATCGCCGCCCTGCACCGCGACGGCCACGAGTTCCCCGTGGAGCTGGCGATCACGCCGTTGCGCATGGGCCGGATTTACTCGTTTAGCGCCTTCATCCGCGACATTACCGAGCGCCGCCAGGCCGAGCAGAAGGTCAAGGACTCTG
>JAJUHR010000180.1 GCA_029267795.1 Planctomycetota bacterium | reverse complement strand
TGCACCGGGAAGTACGTCTTCAGGTACGCCGTCTGGTACGCGATGATCGCGTACCCCGTCGAGTGGCTCTTGTTGAACCCGTACCCGGCAAACTTCAGGATCAGCTCGAACAGCTCCTCTGCTTGCCGGTCGCTCAGCCCCTTGGCCTTGGCGCCCTCGATGAACTTGACCCGGCTGGCGTCGATCACGTGGCGCTTCTTCTTGCTGATCGCCTTGATCAGTGTGTACGCCGCCCGCAGCGGGATATCGCCCAGCCCGTGCAGGATCTGCATCACCTGCTCCTGGTACACCATGATCCCGTACGTCTCAGCGGTGTACCGGTCCACGATCGGGTGAACAACGGGGACCGCCTGCCGCCCGTGCTTGCGCGCGTTGTAGTCCGGGATCAGGCCCATCGGCCCCGGCCGGTACAGCGCGTTGGCGGCGATCAGGTCTTCTAGGCGGTCCGGCCGCATCGCCATCAGCAGGCTCCGCATCCCGCCGGACTCGAACTGGAACACCCCCGCCGTCTCCCCACGCCGGAACAGGTCGAACACCTCCTGGTCGTCGTAGCTGAGCCGCTCCAGGTCCAGCGGGTCGTGGTCCTCTCCCTCGCCGCCTGGGCCGCTCCCCCGCACCGCCGCGCGGATCGCCGGACCATCCAGCGTCTGCCTCACCAGCTGCCGCGCCCGCTCGACGATCGTCAGCGTCCGCAGCCCCAGGAAGTCCATCTTGAGCAGCCCGACCTTCTCCACCGTCGGCCCGTCCCACTGCGTGACGGTCTGGTCCGTCCCCGGCGGCCGATACAGCGGCACGATGCGGTCCAGCGGCTGCGTCGCGATCACCACCCCCGCCGCGTGCACCCCCGCGTGCCGCGCCAAGCCCTCCAGCCGCCGCGCCGTGTCGATCATCTCCCGGTGACGCGGGCTCGCTTCGTACACCGCCCGCAGGTCCGGCTCCTGGTCCAACGCCTTGTCGATCGTCGTCCCCAGCGCGTCCCCCACCAGCTTGCACACCCGGTCCACTTCCTCCAGCGGCACGTTCAGCACCCGCCCCACGTCCCGGATCGCCGCCCGAGCCTTCAGCGTCCCGAACGTGATGATCTGCGCCACGTGCCCGTACTTCTGCCGCACGTACTCCAGGATCTCCTGCCGCCCCTCCTGGCAGATGTCGATGTCGATGTCCGGGTACTCCGACCGGTCCGGGTCGGTGAACCGCTCGAACAGCAACCCGTACCGCACCGGGCACGCGTTCGAGAGTCCCAGGCAGTAGCCGACCATCGTCCCCACACCCGAGCCGCGCGCGCACGCCGGGATCCCCCGCCGCCGCGCCTCGTTCACCACGTCCCACACGATCAGGAAGTACGCCGAGATGTTCTTGTCCGCCAGGATTTGGAGCTCTCGATCCAGCCTCCCCTGCGCATCTTGATACAGCGGATGCCCCGAAGGGTAACGCCACTGCAGCCCCGCCTGCGCCAGCGACTTCAAAGCCCCATCACACTGTCGCTTCAAATCCGCCGGCGTTAAATCCCGGTCCCTCTCGCTATCGTAAGGCAGCAGCTCAAACTGAGAACAGAAGGCCTTGAACCCCTCCGTCGTGCTTAGTTCCTGGAAATCCTTCGGCAGCCGCCCGACGCCGCCGCCCTCCCGATGGGTAGGCGGCGACCGCCTCGCTTCATGACGCTCGATCCTCACTACCGGGGCGTGGCTGGCCCCGAAATCCAGCTGTAGCTCGCACATCGCCGCGATGCGGGCTGTGTTCTCGCACGCCTCTATCCATTTCGGGTGATCCATCGCCGCGTACATCTGATCCGCGGACTTTAAGAACAGCTCCTTCGGGTATCGCAGCCTCGACTCGTCGCTGACCAGCCTGCCCGTCGAGATGCAGCACAGCACGTCGTGCGGCCCGTGGTCGCCCTCCAGCAGGAAGTGCACGTCGTTCGTCGCCACGCACCCGATGCCCAGCCGATCCGCCAGGTCCATCAGCTCCGGGTTCACGCGGTCCTGCTCCGCCACGTGCTTCTGCAGCTCGATGTAGAACCGCTCCGGCCCGAACAACCGCAGGTAATACTCCGCCAGCTCCTTCGCCTTGGCCCGGCTGTCACACAGCAGCGCCGTGGGAATCTCCCCGCCGAGGCACGCGCTGGTGCAGATCAGCCCCGCGCTGTGCGCTTCGAGCACCTCTTTGTCGATCCGCGGCTTGTAGTAAAACCCTTCGGTATACGCGATCGACGCCAGCCTCAAAAGGTTCGCGTACCCCGTCCGGTCCTGCGCCAACAACAACAGGTGATACCCCCCGTCCTTCACGCCCGTGGCCTGCCGGTCGTGCCGCGACCCCGGCGCCATGTACGCCTCCATCCCCAGGATCGGCTTGACCCCCTCCGCCACCGCCTTGCTGTAAAAATCGATCGCCCCGAACAGGCACCCGTGGTCCGTCACCGCCACGGCTTCCTGCCCCAGCTCCTTGGCGCGCTGCACCAACTGCTCGGTCTTGCACGCCCCGTCCAGCAGCGAGTACTGGCTGTGCACGTGCAAATGGACAAACCGCCGCGCCATCACTCGCACTCCGTGTCGCACCCAATGCGACGTCAACGCTTTTATTATCCGACGCCGCTGCCCTCGGTCCAAACCCACCGCGCCGCCCCCGGCCTCAACCACCACAACTTCTGAAAAACCTATCGAGACCGTCAAGACTTGCGCCGTCGTGACAGGTTGGCCACACTTGTTGTGTTCGCATCCCGTGGCCTACTTCGCCGCACCGAACAAACACGATTCCAGCGGCTCATCCACTCCCGCTGTGCTCTTCTTGCCTCGCCCACGTGAACCGTGAGGGTTGGGTCCCGCGCATTGCCCCACCTTTACCCTCTCGATCCGCCGCATCGCCTTGGCCGCGTAGTCCCGGCTCAATTCGCACCCCAGCCACCGCCGGCCCAGCCGCTTCGCCACCGCCAGCGTCGTACCGCTGCCCACAAAGGGATCGAACACCACGTCTCCCTCGTGGCTCGACACCTTGATCACCCGCTCCAGCAACGCCTCCGGCAACTGGCACGGGTGCCACTCCACCCGCTCGTTGAACGTCCCGCACAGCCGCGACTGATACCACGTGTCGCACCCCGGCTGGAAATACTCCCCCGCCGTCTCCTGCGGCCTTAGGTACCACGTGTCGTCCGGCAGCTTCCCGCTCAGGTTCGCCCGCCGATCCGCGTACGTCGTCAGCCGCGCGCTGGGCACCGCGATCACCTCCCGATTGAAAGTAAACGGCGGCTGGACGGCCCACCCCGTCTCCCTCTTCGCCGCCGACCCCACGCAATAAAACAAATGGGCGTGGCTGCGGTTGAACTTGAACTTGCAGTTCTGCCCGAACGTGTAGTGCCAGACGATCCAGCTGCGGAACACCAGCTTCCCGCGCTGCTCCAACCGCCGCAGCCAAAGCCGCACCTCCGCCGCGTACTCGTCCCCGATCAGGACGTACAGGCTCCCCGAGGGCTTCAGCAGCCGCGCCGCCTCGCCGATCCACCGCTGCGTCCACCGGACATAGTCGTCGTATCCCCGCCGATCGTCGTACGCGTCGTACGCGTAGCCGATGTTGTACGGCGGGTCCGCAAAGATCAGGTCCACGCAGCGCGCAGGCCACGACCGCATCAGCTCGACACAGTCACCGACCATCACCGCCCCGATCGGAACCGCATCGCTCTTTTTTCCTGCCATGCGGCCGATTGTACACCCACCGCCGCAGGTCAGAACGATCGACCCTTAACTCCGAAGAAGATCCTTACCGCTCTGCCGCTTCAACGCCTTGCTCGGAAAATGCCGGCCCCTATACTTACTCTTGACCGACGAATGAAGCGTCATTCTTCGCATCAGAATGTAAGGAAATCTTTATGCCTCACATCATCGCCGAGCCCTGCATCGGAACCAAAGACACCGCCTGCGTGGCCGTCTGCCCCGTGGACTGCATCCACCCGACCAAGGACGAGCCCGAGTACCAGACCGCCGAAATGCTCTACATCGACCCCGATACCTGCATCGATTGCGGCTTGTGCGTCGACGAGTGCCCCGTCAAAGCCATCTTCCCCGAAGAGGACCTGCCCAGCGAGTGGGCCTCCTACATCCAGAAAAACGCCGATTATTACAAGAACAAAAAGTAACCCCGCTCCGGTCGCCACCGACCCCGAAAAAAACCGGTGATTTCGGTGGCGATTGCCATTTTGCACTTGCAGACCGAGTCATTTTGATTTAGTTTCACAGCCAGTGGGGGTCCGCAGGACAGGCTGGAAAAGTCTAATCACCTTCAAAAGATCAATTCTCCAATCGAGTTGAGTGAACCGCCGCCTTGTCGCGAAAGCGTGCCGCTCCGTAGCGGCAATTCTGGGCACGACTATGGACATGGATCGCGCGCTACAAATCGAACACTTCGCCGCTGCCGGCCTCAGGCTCCGCCAATCCGTCGGAGGCCTGACCTGCGAAGACCTGACCGCCCGACCCGGCCCCGGCAAATGGTCCATCCACGAACTGGTCATCCATCTGGCCGATATGGATGCGATCGCCGTCGATCGAATGAAGCGCATCCTTACCGAGGACAACCCCACCCTCTTAAACGCCGACGAAAACGCCTACCTGGCCAACCTCGTCCCCCACGAACAATCCTTCGAAGACGCCACCCTGCTCTTCGAGGTCAACCGCCGCCAGTTCGCCCGGGTGCTCCGCAGGCTGCCGAACTCGGCTTTCGACCGCGCGGGCACCCACAACGTCCGCGGCAGACTCACCCTCG
>JAJUHR010000090.1 GCA_029267795.1 Planctomycetota bacterium | reverse complement strand
GCCACGCCCCGGTTGTGTGGCCCCTGCCCGAAAAAATCCCGCGTGACCGCGTCATCCACCAGCGAAGAAGCCACCGGCACCCCCACACCCCCATTGCCGTCGAATGTAAAGTTATTCTGGCCGCCGCTAAGAAAGATGTCGCCGATGCCCGTAACGGTCTGGACGCCCCACAGCGGATCAGCAACCGCCAGCGAAGGCCCACTGACAACCCACACGATCGAAGCAACAACCCCAGCCATCCGTACCGCGCCGCTGCATACCCGAGACATCGTGCTCTCCTTCTCAGTCAAACAAAAAGATATGGACCTTCGCCTTCCCCCTACCGTTACGCTCACTACGGCTCGCTCCACCGCTTCCTTTGGATTGATCAGAGGTATGCCAAGCCAAGCATGCAGGCGGTTACGACGCGGCTTTATTCCTTCTCTTCTCCCCCCTTGCTCGTAAGAAAAGGGAAGAAATCAAAAGTACTCAGAGAGGCAATTTTTCACCACCCCCCCTCTCTCGACTCGGGAGAGAGCTTGGGTGAGGGGTGAACCTGCGATTTCTCGGGGGTTTGAGCCCCTCGCCCTGTCTCTCCCCTTAAAGGGAAAAGGAGGTTGAAAACCGATTCTAAACAGAAAATAATGTAACCCATTTTGCTGCCTGAAACAAGGCATTTTTCGCTCCCGGTTCGCATCAGCAAGACCACGGCCGGCCACCCCCTGCTGGAGAACCGCTCTCCAACCTCCCCGCGTGCCCTGCTTCGTGCTCGTTCGGAGCACGTTTGCCGCCTAGTCGTCACGATTGTTAGAGTGTTTGGCCGTTTTTCGCTTTAGTTTAGCGCCAAGGCCAACCGCCCACGCAAAGGCCACGCCGTGAGCATCAAGGTCTGCAAATTCGGTGGTACCTCTCTCGCCGACGCGGGGCAATTCCGCAAGGTCCGGGCGATCGTCGCTGGCGATTCGGACCGACGGTACATCGTGCCCTCCGCACCGGGCTTGCGCTCCTCTGCAGACCGCAAGATCACGGATCTGCTGTACCTGTGCCACGCCCATGCCCGCCAAGCGATTCCCTTTAAGGAAGTGTTCGAGCTGATCGCCCAGCGGTACCGGGGCATCGTGACGGAACTGGGCCTGTCCCTTGATATTGATACGTCCCTGCAGGAAATCGAAAGGCGGATCGCGGCCGGGGCGAGCGCCGACTACGCCGCCAGCCGGGGGGAATACCTCTCGGGCCTGATCCTGGCCGAATTCCTGGGGTACGAGTTCGTCGACGCCGCCGAGGTGGTCCATTTCAACGCCCGTGGCCTGCTGGACCTGCAACGATCTCGCGAAGCCCTGAACCAGCGGCAGGCCCAAACCCCTCGGGCGGTCATCCCGGGCTTCTACGGCCGGACCCCCAGCGGCCAAGTGAAGACCTTCTCCCGGGGCGGGTCCGATATCACCGGGGCGGTCGTGGCCTACGGCGTCGGGGCCAACGTCTACGAAAACTGGACGGACGTCAGCGGCATCCTCATGGCCGACCCCCGCATCGTCCCCAACCCCCGCGTCATCGACACGCTCACCTACCGCGAGCTGCGCGAGCTGGCCTACATGGGCGCCACCGTCCTGCACGACGAGGCGATCTTCCCCGTCCGCGCCGCCGGCATCCCCGTCAACATCCGCAACACCAACCGGCCCGCCGACCCCGGCACGACGATCGTCTCCGAGGCCCAGCCTGTCGCCCACCTCGGCTCGATCACCGGCATCGCCGGCCGCAAGAACTTCACCGTCATCGCCATCGAAAAAGCCCTGATGAATCAGGAGCTCGGCTTCGGGCGCCGACTGCTGAGCGTGCTGGAAGTCAACGGCGTCAGCTTCGAGCACATGCCCAGCGGCATCGACACCATGAGCCTGGTCATCGACGACGCCCAGCTCAACAGCAAGCTCGACAAGATCCTCGAAGAAATCCGCCACGAGTGCCGCCCGGACTCCCTGGAGGTCTACCCCAACATGGCCCTGATCGCCACCGTCGGCCGGGGCATGGCCCACACCCCCGGCATGGCCGCCAAACTCTTCCGCGGCCTGGCCGAGCAAAAGATCAACGTCCGCATGATCGACCAGGGCTCCAGCGAGATCAACATCATCATCGGTGTCGAAAACGCCGACTTCGAAAACGCCATCCGCGCGATCTACAAGACGTTCGTCGGCTAGGCTCCGTTTGCGTCAGCGTGCCACACGAGCCGCAGGCGTCGACCAACGGCAACCATCGCTCGATCCGAATCCGGCCCGATTGAGTTCCCCGATCATGAACCCGCTCCCCTGAACCTGAACACCCACACCGATGTCCCCCCGCACGTGGAATTTCCTGGTCTTCGGCCTGTTCGGGGCCGCGTCGCTCGTCGCCGGCTACGTCGCCCGGCGACGGCGCTGGCTCGACGAGGAACTCAGCCGGCCGATCCACTTCCACACCGTCGTGTGGATCTGGTCGGTGCCCGCGCTGCTGAGCCTCTGGCGCATCCCCCCACGCCCTGAGAACTTCTGGCTGCTGATCGTCCAGCCCGCCCTGATGGCCCTGGCCGGCTACGGCATCATCCCACTGGCCAAAGCAATGCGCTGCCCGCGCAAGCAGATCGGCGTGCTGGCGGTGGCGGGGGGCACCAGCAACACCGGCTTCACCCTCGGCGCATACCTGTGCTTCTGTCTGCTGCAGCCCCCAGAGACCGCCCTGGCGTACGGCATGGCGTACGTCATCACCGCCGGCTCGGCCGCCGTCCTGCTGCTGTACCCCGTGGCCCGACACTACGGCAAAGCGGAGGGGCAACCCAGCACCGTCTCCCTAGGCCGGTTCTTCCTCGAAACCTTCTTCGACCTGCGCGCGATGCCCCTGTATTCCGCCCTGGCTGGGATCGCGCTGGCTATCACCGAAACTCCCTTTCCGGGAGTCATCGACCGCTGGCGCGTCATCGACGTGTTCTTCTACCTCGGCAGCTTCGGCGGGTACTTCGCCATCGGTTTACGCCTGCGTCTCGGCGACACCTGGACCTACACTCGCCAGCACGCCCTGCTTGCCGCGGTCAAGTTCGTCGCCACCCCTCTGGCCGCCGCTGCGATGCTCCGGCTGATCAGCCTCACGCCCATGCCGCTGGACCCGGTGGCGAACGACGTGATCCAGGTCCAGTCGTTCATGCCAGCGGCGATCGTTTCCGTCATGCTCGCCAACCTCTTCGATCTCGACGCCCGCATGGCCAGCGTCACCTGGGTCGTCAATACCGTGCTGTTCCTGCTGATCCCACTCCCACTGATCCTCTGGTGGTGGTCGTCGCAGTAAATAATGAAGAAGCCCATGGACAAAGAAGCCCACGGAGTGCACTCCGTGGGCTTCTGAAATTGCTGCAAAAAAACTTACCTTCCGAGTTTTCGAACACCTCAGAACCCAGGCAACTTCAAACCCTCGCCCGCTTTGAGTTTGGCCATCGCGTCGGCGTATTTCGATGCCAAGTCCTTCAGGGTCTTTTCCACCTCGGCGCGCTTTTGCTCCCACATCTCCTGGCCAGCGTCCTTAAGGGACTCGATCTGGTCCTGGGCTTGCTCCACCGCGTCCTGCGCGGATTCGAAGGCTTTCTTCGCCTCATCCGAGGCCTTTTCGCCGGCTTCGGCTAGCTGGTCCTTCAGCTGATCGACCTGAGCCTTCATGCTGTCGAACTGCTGTTGCAGTTCCTGGACCACCGCCTGCTGCTCAGGGGTTAGCTCGCTTTCTCCGCCCGAACCGCAACCGACCAGGGTCACCAACCCCAGCATGCCTAGCAGCAAGACCACGGCTCGTTTCATCGTATGACCCTTTCGTTAGTCACCTCTGATCCCAGGCGTTCATTGGCCCGCGACGTCCCGCAGCCACCCAACTGCGGTGGTCATCCCTGCACGATAACCATAACACAAGAACGCTCAAAACGTAAGATATGAAGGGCATTTTTCTAGGAGCAATTTCATCATCCGCTCTCCCGAGTCAGATTAGGGTCCGCTGTGCGAACCACGGAACCTAACCGTGGTGGCAACCCGCAGTCTTCTCACGCTCGGGATGGCTATGGTGGAGCCAACGCGACGCCGCGTGTCCGTGACATCGCAACGCTCTACCTCACCACCCCGGGCACCTATATCTCCACGCGGGCTCCGCGCGATTCCTGTAAGTACCACAAAAAAACAGCCGCCATCTCGCGACAGCGGCTGTGGGTCAATACTCAACTCAGCCGTGATTAATCAACCCTTATCGCTCCCTCCGAGCTTTCCTTAGCACACCTAAGCCCCCAAGCAGCACCCCACCCATCCAGACAGCTGCAGGGACAGGTATGACTTTCTCGACCACACCATAGGTGTCATCCCCTTGACTAAGGTCCGAGACGACGTCGTGCCACATTCCCGCCGCACCTTGGGGGTCAAACCCCGTGACGTACATTGCACCATAGTCTTCATCATCAAAAGCATTCTGTGGCTGACCCGGCGCCCAGTTCGTATATATGATTGGTTTACCGGAAACCCATTCGTATGTCCCCTCTTGATCCGCGTCATTAATACCAATCAGCAATCCGATCCGGTCTCCACCCGCACCAGGACCCGCAATGTTCTTAGCCGTTTCTCCGAAAGTATCGAGCACCCATTGATTCTCCGCTGCATTGTTGATCGCGACCAGATTCCCTCCCAGCTGCACCGCTTCCTGTTGACTGGCAACCCAGGTGTTCAACGACAACAAGTAGTACACATGGTTGTTCGCAGGATTGGTGATAGGGCCCGAAACCACGCTCGCAAAAGCTGAGGAAGTCAGCAGCACAAACACGACACACAAACTCCCCCACATCCTCGTTTTCATGTCATGTCTCCCGGGAAGTAAAAAAAGGAGCCCCTCACCAAAGAAAAAAATCCACCCTTTTTCCAACCTATATATGGGTTTCGCGGCCCCCCTCCTTTCTCCACGAAAGCGGCGCAAAATGGCATAATTAACACACATTATTATCCGCCAATCCGCTCATCTCTGTCAATAAAATTTAATTCGAGTGGCCGATTGAAATGTATAAGCAATTATCTTTAAATATCTAATAGATATTTATCTTCAACGCAAGCCAGTGTGGCCCCTAAAGTCCGTTCGATCGCTCGAGCGGACATCGATTGCTCATTTTGAGTGGGCGAAAGTCGAGCGAGAGAGGGAAAACCCTGATGCCATGGACAGGCTACGACATCACCCGGTCGACGCAGGATAGAAGCCGGTCGAACTCCGCTTGGTTCATCACCGGGCTGGCTCCGCTATCATCGACCGTATCGCCTGGCCGCAGCGGCACCCAGCTCTTGCACCCGGCGTATTCGGGGTTGTTCGCTACGGTTTTCGGCTCCCGCAGACGATACGCCCGCACCGCGACCAGGTACAGCGGCCGCTCGGGCTTGTAGCTAAACCGCATGTCGACATGGGCCGGCGTCCAGCAATGCAGGTCATCGAGCGAATCGAACCGCGACCGGTCCTTCACCTGCCAGACCCGAGCCACCTCGCCTAGGCCACGGAAGGTGATCGTTGGAGGCTCGCTGAGTTCTTGAACGCGGGCTCGATACGGCTCCTTGATCATCTGGGCCTTCTGGTGCGCCCACGAGGGGAATAGCAGGAACCGCGAGTGTTCCAGCTCAAACACGCCGGGCCCGCCGGCTTCGTGAATCCCGCCCTTGCGCAGCAGGATTGCCAGCTTCCCCTCCAGCAGCAGGTCGCACACGACCGCCCATTCCTTTAGCGCCACATCGAGCATGCCTATACCTTATCGGACCCGAGGCGATCGGCAGCAGCCGAGCCTACATCTGCTCGATCACTCGAATCCCGAGCAACCCCAACCCTCGCTCCAGCACACGGGCCACCAAGTCGCACAGCACCAGCCGGCTCTGGCGCACCGCAGCGTCCTGGGCGCTGAGCACTGGGCAGCCCTCATAAAACTTGTGGAACAGGTTCGCCAAGTCGTACAGGTAGGTGCACAGCCGGTGCGGCTCGAGCGTCCGGCCCACCGCCTCCACCGTCGGGGCGAATAGCAACAGCTGCAGCGCTAGGGCGCGCTCCGCCGGGTCCCGCACCGCGATCGCCCGCCGATCCAACGCCGCCGGATCGATGCCGCCCTTGCGGAAGATCGACCGGATCCGCACGTACGCGTTCTGCAGGTACGGGGCCGTGTTGCCGTCGAACGCCAGCATCCGGTCCCAGCTGAACACGTAATCCTTGATCCGGTCGCTGGCCAGGTCCGCGTACTTGAGCGCTCCGATGCCCACCGCGTGCGCGATCACCCGCCGCTGGTCCCGCGGCAGCTGGGGGTCCTTCTGATCGATGATCGCTTCGTCGCGCTGCTCCGCCTCGTCGAGCAGCTCCAGCAGTTTCACCACCTCCCCGCTGCGGGTCTTAAAGGGCTTGTGATCTTCGCCCAGCACCGTGCCGAACGGGACGTGCTCCAGTTGCACCCGACCCGGCGCCCAGCCGGCTGCCCGCAGGGTCGCGAACACCATGGCGAAGTGCTGGCTCTGCCGGGCGTCGGTGACGTAGATCAGCCGGTCCGCCTTGAGTTGCTCGATGCGCCACTGCGCCGCCGCCAGGTCCGTTGTTGCATAAAGGTACCCGCCGTCGGTCTTGCGGACGATCATCGGCTGCGGCTGGCCCTGGCGGTCCGTGAACCCCGCGGGGTAGACCACCTGAGCCCCTTCGCTCTCCCGCAGCAGCCCCGCCCGATCGAGCCTGGCCACCACCTCGCCCAGCATGTTGTTGTACGAGCTTTCGCCGCAGTAGTCGCCCTCGGTCAAGGAGACGTCGAGCCGCTCATACACTTGCTGAAAGTGCCGCTTGCTGATCGCGACCAACTCTCGCCACTGCCGCAGGGTGTCGGGGTCGCCGCCTTGCAGGAGAACGACGCGCTGCCGCGCCCGCTCCGCGAACCGCTCGTCCGCGTCGAAGCGGCGCTTGGCCTCCTGGTAGAGCTCGTTCAGGTCGCCCTGCAGCGTCCCGCCCCCGCTGCCACGCTCCTGCAGGTGCTGGATCAGCATCCCAAACTGCGTGCCCCAGTCTCCCAGGTGGTTCTGGCGGATGACGCGGTGGCCCTGGAACTCCAGCACGCGCGCGATCGCGTCGCCGATCACCGTCGACCGCAGGTGCCCGACGTGCATCTCCTTAGCGACGTTCGGCCCGCTGTAGTCAACCACGATCGTCCGCGG
>JAJUHR010000089.1 GCA_029267795.1 Planctomycetota bacterium | reverse complement strand
CGATCGGCGTCGGGCGGGGATCAAGACGCTGGGGTACCTGCGACGCCGAGACGCGGCGGGGGCGCTGATCCTCCTGGTGGGGGTCGATCACCCGGAGGCGGTCCGAGAGGAGGCGTTCGCGTCGCTGGCGGTGCTTAGCGGCGTTGAGGGGATTGGGCGCGACGCGGTGCGGTGGCGGTTGTGGTGGAAACAGCGGCAAGGTCTGTCGGACGAGCAATGGTACGCGACGCTGGCGAAAGACTTGGCTCGGCACGGCGATGAACTGGCGGGACAGGTCGAGCGGATCGAGGACCGCCTGACCGAGGTGCGGCGTCAACTGCACCGTGCTTCGCCGCAGTCCGAGCGGACCGCGCTGCTGATCGACTTCTTGAAGGACCCATCCGAATCCACGCGCCTGCTGGCGGTGGAGCTGTGCGTGCAGCGGGTGATCGACGCCCAGGCGATCGGGCCGGAACTGCGCGACGCGTTGTTGGCCCGGCTGGAGGACCCTTCCGCAGCGGTGAGGCAGCGTGCCGCGAAGTTGTTGCACGACCTGTCGGATGAAGCAGCGGCGGCCGTGGCGGCGGAGAACTTCGTATCCGGGCGCGAGCAAGATCGCCAAGTGCTTGGGACGTACCTGCTCATGCTGGCCAGGCGTCCCCAACCCTGGGTGGTCGAGCGGGCTTTGGAGTTGTTGCCGGACGCAGTGTTGGGAGGGCAGGCGGCGGGGGTGTTGGCGGCGGCGATCGACGCGGGGATGGTCGGCGCCGGACAGAAAGCCGACGCGGCTGCCCGAGCGCGTGCCCGTATCGAGCGTGACCCATTGCCGGACCCGAAGTTCGTGGAGCTGTTGGGGCGTGTGGGCGACGAGCGGGACTGGCAGCGCATCGCGGGCTGGCTGGACAGCGGGGACGGTCCGGTGAAGCAGGCGGCGGCGAAGGTCTGGGCGAATTCCGATCAACCGCTGGGCCCGCTGGTGCGGCTGGCGGCGGACCCGGTGATCCAGCAGATCGCGATCGACGCGGCGCGGCGGCGCGGGCATCAGCCGCAGACGATGCTCGAATTGGCGTCGCATAGGCCGCAGGAGGATCAGGCGGTGCAGGCTTGGCAGCGGGCCATCGTAGCGATGGCCGGGCGGGTTCCGCCTTCGACGGTTTTGGAGGTCGACCGGTTGCTCGCTTCGAGGGGCGAATCGCTGAAATGGCGTGAGCAACTGGCGTCGGCGGCGATCGAACGGCTGCTGCCTGCCGGTGGCAACAACCGTGCGAATGGCCAGACGAACGGCGGGGTAGGCGAGCCGGATCGCAACCCGTTCTGCGTGGCGGTGGAAGAAGACCCGGCGGTGTTGATTGAGTTGCTGCTGCTGCGGGCCGAAGTGCGATTGGCCGACGGCAACCCCACGCAGGCGGTGGCGGACTTCCAGCGCGTGGCTGCGGCGGAGTCGCCCAAGACCGCTGAGCAGCAGGCGCGGTACAACCGGGGGGTGGTCCGGGGCTGTTTGGCGGTGGGCGACCTGGAGGGGGCGACTGAGGCAGCGCGTCTGGCGATCGGGTCTTCGTCGCCCGAGGGGCCGCAGGGTTCAGACGCGGGACGAGAAGCGGTGGAGGCGTTCCTGGAAACGGCGGAGCGAAGCGTGGCTGCGGGTCAGCTCGAGCAGGCCGGGCGGGTCGTTGCTAAGCTGCGCGAGGTGGTGGGCCCTTCGGTGCCGATGGTTTGGGCTGCCAGGCTGGCCGAGATCGAGGCGCGGCTGGGCACGGTCGCCGATCAGATCGCGGAGCAGCACGAGGCCGCGGGCGCCGAGCCGAGCGGGGAAGAGCCCCCGGCTTTGGCGGAGTTGCGGCCCGCGCCGGAGGCTGTGGAAGCGACGCAGGGTTCGGATCCGGTGGCGAGGGACGGGGTCGAGCCGGCCGACGTCAACCCATGACGATCGACCGCGCCAGCGAACGGGATGAACGAAGAGGGTGCTACTGCCGTTCGGGTGGTGGGTTGGAAACTTGGATTAAGAAGCGGGGAATCTGAAGTATGGAACACGTGATCAGCGGCAAGGCGTTCGTGCTCGGGGACGACATCGACACCGATCAGATCATCCCGGCGCAGTACCTGGCTTACAACCCCAACGATCCGGCGGAGCGCAAGTATTTCGGGATGTACGCGATGGCGGGGGTGCCGCCGGCGCAATCGGGCCTGCCGCAGGGCCACCAGCGGTTCGTGCCGGAAGGCCAGTTCAAGACGCAGTACACGATCGTCGTTGCGGGCAGGAACTTTGGCTGCGGGTCGTCGCGAGAGCACGCGCCGCTGGCGATGGCTGAGGCGGGGTCGAAGGTGGTGGTGGCGGAGTTCTACGCCAGGATTTTTTTCCGCAACTGCGTCAACGGCGGGTACCTGTTGCCGTGCGAGTGCGCCCACAGACTGATCGATCACATCAAGACGGGCGACGTGTGCCGGGTCGATCTGGACGCGGGTGAGCTGTTGGACCAGACGACCGGTGAACGGTTTCCCCTTAAGCCCCTGGGCGATGTCAAACCGATCATCGAGGCAGGGGGGATCTTCGAGTACGCCCGGCGGGCTGGGATGCTGGGTGGCTCACGGAGGTGAGCTGCGCCGCTCTTCCAGCCACCCCTATTTCAAAGCTCGCACACCTGAACGAAATATGCTCTAAAACCGGTTTCAAACCCCCTCTTCCCCGAAGAGGAGAGGCGGGGCGAGGGGTAAAACCCCCGGAAACCCTCCAAAAAATCACCGGTCCATCCCTCACCCTAACCCTCTCCCAATCTGGGAGAGGGGGTTATGAAACTGCCTCTAACCGCACGAGGCGTGCGGCGCGGTTTGTTCGCAAACTCTACCTCCCATGGCCTATCGAGTTCGGCCCTGCTTTCTGGGCGCCAAATCCGTATGATTCCTCGAACCGTGGTCGCTGGGCGGCGGGCTAAGCTGCGCGACCGATGAGGTGAAAGGACACCGGATGGATGCCGCGTACCTAAAGGCGAAGCACGAGGCGGGCAAACGATTCACGGATTTCCTGGCCCTGGGGACGGTCGACCAGCGCGGCAACTGGCAGCGGGCCTACGATCAAGCCCGTTTGTCCGAGGCCCAGCGCGCGCTGGTGGGGTCGTTTACGCGGAAGATCAATGTGATCGCGCTAGCGGGGATCTGGTGCGGCGATTGCGCCCAGCAGTGCCCGTTGATCCAGCGGGTCGCCGACGCCAACCCCGACCGGGTCGATCTGCGCTGGCTGGATCGAGACGCCCACAGCGACCTGCAGGACCGCGTGATGATCAACGGCGGGCGGCGCGTGCCGGTGATCGTATTTTGTGCGGAAGATTACGAGCCGGTGTGCTGGTACGGCGACCGGACGCTGTCGCGTTACCGCGCTTTGGCGGCCAAGCAACTGGGCCCGAGCTGCCCGCTGCCGGGGGCGGCGTTGGATCGGGACGAGGCGGCTGCGGTGGTCCAGGACTGGTTGAACGAGTTCGAGCGTGTCCACCTGTTGCTGCGGCTAAGCACGCGATTGCGGCAGAAATACGGGGATTAGCGTCGCAGCTGCGGGGGAGCACGGTATTTCGCGGTTGGGAATCGGGGCACGCCAGGGTGTCAAGGAACAGGCAGGGGAATCGGATCGCATGCCTGAAGAGCCGACACAGATAGGTGACGCTGCCGCGGGAAAGAGCGCGAAGCCTCGGCGGTGGCTGTCTCGCTTGGTTGGTGGAGCGGCCGTTGTTTTGCTGTTGCTGTTGGGGGCGGGGTTATCCGCCCCGACATTGCTTAGCACGGACTGGGGCACGCGGTGGATGGTATCGCTGATCAACGGCCGAATCGCGGGGACCGTGGCCGCGGCGAACCTGGACCTGGCGTGGTTTTCGGGCCAGCGAATCGAAGGCTTGGCTGTCACCGACCCGCAAGGCGGCCAGGTCCTGACAGCGCAGGCGATCGAGGCTCCCGAAGCGACGCTGTGGTCCCTCCTTCGCGGCCGCTGGGATATCGGGGCTGTGCGGGTGGTCAAGCCCGTCGTCTCGTTACGGCAGGCGGCCGATGGGACGATCAACCTTACCCGAGCATTGGCAGCTAAGGGTTCTGCAGAGGGAGGTCGCCCTGCCCCCTCGAGGCCCCCGGTCCCCGAACAGCCGTCACCGCGGAAGGGCGGCGGCGAAAAGGTGGAGGAGAAGCCGATTCGCATCCCCGCGGACCTGCGGCTGAAGCTTTCGGTGGAAGACGGGAGGGTTTTCTATGAGTCGGCGGCGGTCGCGCCGGTCGAGCTGGAAGGTTTGAATCTCGAGGCCAACCTCTCCAGCCCCAGCCACATCCGCTTCGTGGTCAAAGCCCAATTGCATCAAGGGGGTGAGGATGGCTTGGTCGACTTGGACGTGACGTTGCAGGAGCTATTCAACCCCGCGGGGGTTCTTCAACCCTCACAGGTGAGCGTCGACGCTCGGGCGGTGTTTGGTTCGTTGCCTGTGGCCGCGATCGATCGTTTGCTGGGGCAGGGGGGCAGGCTCACCGCGCTGCTCGGTCCGGTGTTGGACGCTCGCGCGGAGGCCAAGGGCGGGGTCAGCTGCTTTGAGGCGGCGATGGTGGCGCGGTCGGAGAACTTCAACACCGACTTCGGCCTGGTGAAGGACCGGCAAAATATCGCGGTCAAGCCGGGTTCGACCGTGCATTTACGGGTGCAGCCGGACACGTGGGCGTGGTTGGCGCCGCACCCCGAGGGGTTCCCGGCGGTGAAGCTGGTCGGGCCGTTCGAGCTGGTCGCCACCGTGCCCGAGTTTCAGGTGCTGTGCCCGACGGGGCGTTTGGACCCGGCCCAGACGCGTGGGCGGGGCACGCTGACCGTCGGGGATGTGATCCTGGAGTGGGATGGCCCGGCAGGGGGGCGGTGGGTGATCGGCGGCGCCGAAGCGCGATTCGAACTGGACGGTCCAAGCCAGACGGTGCGGGCGTCTGCGCTAGCCACCGTGGAGCACAGCGAAGACTTGGCGACCATCGAGTTGACGGCGATCGCTCGCAGGGTGCTCGACGAGCGCGGCGAGTTCCATTGGGAGCGGGCCAGCGCCGAACTGCACGGGGGGGCCACGCATGTTCCCGTGGCGTGGCTCGACGGGGGACTGGAGACGGGGCGGGTGTTTCAGGCGTGCCTGGGGCCGATCTTCAACATCACCCTGGATGGGACCCTGCGCCCGTCGGAAGGCGGGGCTTTGCCGGTGGGCTCGTTCGTGTTTGCCGGTCAGGCGAAGCATCTGAACGCGACTCTCAGCGGGGAGATC
This sequence comes from Planctomycetota bacterium, assembly GCA_029267795.1. Taxonomy (GTDB): domain Bacteria; phylum Planctomycetota; class Phycisphaerae; order Phycisphaerales; family Phycisphaeraceae; genus JAJUHR01. Next base: position 1,949 of record JAJUHR010000089.1, on the reverse strand, counting down.
TCCCCCGAGGCCTTAATTCTCGAGCCCGGGGGGCAGGTCACGCTTGGGGTGCAGCCGGGCGCGCTGCCGGCGGTCATTGAGCGATACGGAGCTTCTTGGCCCGAAGGGTTGAAGGCTTTACGTTTGGCAGAGCCGGCGACGGTCCGGCTCCAGACCGTGGGGGCGAAGGTCCCCTTGAAAGCGTTCGACCCCACGGCGATCGAAGCGGGGTTGCGGCTGACCATCGGTAGTGTCGCGCTTGCCGGCGTGGCGTGGGCTGAGGGTTTGGCGCTGCGAGAGGTCGCGCTCGACATGCCCAGGGCACGGTTCGAGCGATCGCTGCCCGTGAGCCTGGACGCACGGCTGGAACACCGGGGTTGGTCCGCGAACGTGCGGGGCCACGTGGTCGCCACGGATTTGGCGGATACGGGCCTTGCGGAGCTCGCCGGGGAAGTCTCGATCGAACAGCTGCCAGTGGGTTTGATTGACGGGCTTGCCGGGATGGGCGGCGAGGTGGAGCGATACCTGGGATCAGTGCTCGATCAAGCGACCCTCGGTTTGGAGCGAAAATCAGGCCAGCCGCTGTCCGTGGCGATGCAGGTCCGCTCCAGCCGCCTGGGGGCAGACTTGGGCGCGGTATACGCGCCGGAGGACGCCGCGATCGTCCTTCGCGACCCGAGCACCGTTTCGTACACGATTACGCCGGAGCTGGTGGAATCCCTGCAGGCGGGAGCCGCGCCACAAGAGTCGGATCATCCGGCCCCGTCCTTGCCGCGGTTCCGTTTGCGGGAGCCGGCGGTGGTTGAGCTGGGCCTGGGTGGTTCGCGGGTCGGCCTGGCGCGGCCGACGACAGCACCGCAAGGTGCCGAGGGCGCGGCAGAGCCCGCCCCGATCGACCTGGATCGCACCCGCTTGGTGGGGTGGCTGAGGTGCTCCCCCGTGACGCTCGAAAAAACCCAACAGGCTTGGGTGGCCCGGCTAGAGCAGTTCCGGGTGACCGCAGTGGGTGAGGATTTGCGCAAGTTGATCACCTTGGAGGCTACGGGTGGGTTGTCGCTGCAGGAGGGTGACAGGGCGGGGGCCCCGTCGAAGGGTCAAATCGTTTCGACGACTCGCATCTTGGGATTGTTCGACGAGGGGGGACGGATCGACCCCGAGCGCACGGTCGTGGAGACCAACACGAAGGTGGAACAACTGCCCGTCGAGCCGATCGACGCCCTGTGCGGGTGGGGAGGGTATGCGGTCGAGGCGCTGGGGCAGCAGGTGGCCTTGGCTGTGGAAGGGCGGTATTCCCGGTCGCAGCCCGGTCAACTCAAGGCCACAGCGGAGGCGGAGCACGCGCAGCTTAAGCTGGCGGCGGAACTGAACGACAGCGTCACGTTGCTGGAGTCGGCGACGGCGCGCTTCCACGTGACGCCGGCGCTGTCGCGGCGATGGCTCAGCGGGATCAACCCGTTGCTCACTGATGCGGTGTCTTCAGACCAGCCCGTCACCTTGACCGTGAAGCGGGAGGGGTTCCAGTGGCCGTTAAAGGCGGCGTCACTCACCGAAGCTCAGGCCGAGGCCGAGTTGAGCCTGGGTGTCATGCGATTCAGCGAGGGCGGACTGGTCACCCTCATCTGGGACCTATTCAAGCGGACGGGTCGCGGCCCGCACGTGATGCAATTCACCCCGATGAACCTCCGGCTCGCCCGGGGCGTGCTGTCTTACCGAGACATGACCCTGACGATGGACAACCTGGTGTTGGGCTTTCGCGGGCAGGTCGATCAGGGTACCCGTCAGGTGGACCTGGTCATGACGATCGACGGGGCGACGATGGCTAGAGCGTTTGACCTGCGGGACGTCATTGAGCCGGGGTATTCGTTCGAGGTGCCGATCCGGGGCACGATCGATCGCCCGAAGCTGGACGCGGGGGCGTTCGCGGCGGAGGTGACACGTCTAATCGCCAAGGCCGAGGTGAAGAAACGGCT
>JAJUHR010000438.1 GCA_029267795.1 Planctomycetota bacterium | reverse complement strand
GGTTACCTTCGTGGCGAACAAGGTCGGGTTCACTCAGCCCGAAGCTCAGCGGTGGGTGGGCGAAGTGGTCGTAGCGGATATCGGGACACCCCCGGAGTTGATCCAAACGGTGCTCGGGCAGGTTTGACGCTCGCGGCCGCCGCCTTCGAAGGCCCGTTCGGTTGACCCGGCAGCGCCAATCGGCAAGAATCTTCCACCTCCGAATAGGGCAGGGGGGGTAGTGACATAACCAGGCGGACATTGGATGAGTATGCCAACCATGCAACTGCAAAACATCAAACCGGGCACTCGCGTGAACCTGAAGATCAGCAAGCAGCCGACTAACGCCGCGGCCCGCAAGACGCTCATTCGGCTGCTGAGCAAAGACCCGAACTTCAAGGGCCACGACGAACGGTTGCGGAAGGTCCGCCGCGAAGGGTACTCCCCCAAGCGCCGCGGGGGGCGGCTCTACGGCGGGCGGATGGTCAAGACCCCCATCGTCAAAGTCCGCCCCGGCGTCAGCGGGACGATCACCGCCACCTTGGATGTACTGACGGACCTCGGCAGCGTCAGCCGATTCGTCGAGGTGACACCGGCCTAAGCGGCCACCTCCCCGCCGGGCGGCCGCGCTTGAGCCCACCCCAGCCCCGTCGCCTCGGGGGGCCGCTATGATCTCCCTCAGCCACCAGATCCTGAACAACACCCCGCAGGAATACGTCCGGCGGCGTAAGCCCGATTGGCTCCGCGCCAAACTCCCCGGCGGGCCGGGCTACCTGCGCCTGCGGCAGATCATCGACCAGAACCGCCTGCACACCGTCTGCGAATCGGCGATGTGCCCGAACATGGGCGAGTGCTGGGCCCGCGGCACCGCCACGCTCATGATCCTCGGCGACGTGTGCACACGCTCCTGTGGGTTCTGCCACATCGCCACCGGCCGGCCGGCCACGCTGGACCTCGACGAACCGCGTCGCGCCGCCGAAGCCGTGGCGCTGATGCAGCTGCGCCACATCGTCATCACCAGCGTCAACCGCGACGAACTGCCCGACGGGGGCGCCTCGGTCTGGGCCGAAACGATCCGCCGGGTGCGCCAATCCTCGCCCCAAACCTCGGTCGAGGTGCTGATCCCCGATTTTTGCGGCGATCGGCAAGCCCTGCAGCTCGTCCTGGACGAGCGGCCGGACATCCTCAACCACAACCTCGAGACCGTGCCCCGCCTCTACCCCGCGGTGCGCCCCCAGGCCAAGTACGACCGCTCGGTGCAGCTGCTCCGCCGCGCCAAACAGCAAGGCCTGACCACCAAGACCGGGATCATGGTCGGCATCGGCGAAACCGACGAGGAGGTGACCGCGCTGATGCGAGACGTCGTGGAGCGGGCCGGCTGCGATATCCTGACGATCGGCCAATACCTGCAGCCGACACGCCACCACCTGCCCATCGCGCGCTGGGTCACCCCGCAGCAGTTCGCCCGGTTTAAGCAACTCGGCGAAACGATCGGGTTCCGTCACATCGAATCCGGCCCCCTGGTCCGCTCCAGCTACCACGCGGAAGACCAAGTGCTGAGCCTAAGTGACGTGGCCCCAAGGGGAGCCGGTTGAGCGCGGATCGACGTGCGGTCTGCGGCAAACCCCCACGGACTGAAGCCGTAAGCTTGTCCCTTGGGTGGGGTTGAAGTGTGTTGCCGGCACTATCCGCTTTGATTAAAATAACCGTCTGCGCCGTACCAAAGCCGCCTGGCGGATCCGCAAGGTGAAGCGGACGCCAGGCAGGGGGTACAGGGCACC
>JAJUHR010000376.1 GCA_029267795.1 Planctomycetota bacterium | reverse complement strand
GGTGTATATCGCGCCGGACGAGCGTGACATTGAGCCGCGGATGGACCGATCGGGGACGATGCGGCTGGTGATCGAGGTGGCGGTGGTGAAGGAGGTGCGTACGGTCGCTTCCGGCGATCGGGTTCCGGAAGGGCAGAAGCTGAACTTCCCCGACCACGCGTGGATCGCGGAGCGTTCGCCGGTGCGGCCGGAGGCCAAGGCGGGCGGGCCCGGGCCGGACTTGTTGCGGCGGGACCTGCTGGAGGCCTACCTGTACCGGTTGAATCGACACCCGGGGCGCCGTGTGGACGTGAAGCTGGTGGCTTCGGAGGTGGAAGACGAGGGCGCGGGCGTGGCGTTGGAATACCTGGTCAGCGAGGACAAGCCTTGGACGGCGCTGGTCCAGGGCTCGAACACGGGGACCAAGTCGGCCGATGAGTGGCGCGAAAATTTCGCGCTGATCCACAACCAGCTCACCGGTTACGATGGCGTCCTGAGCGTCACGTATTCGACGGCGGGCTTCGAGGCCTCGCACGCGGTGATCGCCTCGTACGAGGCGGCCGCTGGGCGAGCCCGGCGGGGTGGTGCGCTGGGGCATGAGCGGTGCGTGGAGCGAGTTCCAGGCGTCAGACGTGGGGTTCCCGCGGGACGTGTTCTTCGGGGACTCGACCTCGGTCGAGGGCCGGTTGCTTGGGAACGTGTATCAAGACGGGGATCTTTTCGTGGACGCGTACGCGAAGCTGCAGTGGCAGAACATCCACGTCCGCAATGAGAAATTTGCGCCCTTGATCATCGAAGGGAACGACGATTTTCTTTTGCCGGGCGTGGGGATCTTGGTGGAACGGAGCCGGCTGCGCGACAGCCTCGACGGCTCGATCGGCGTGGAGTGGATTTTGCCGGGGGTGGCGGGGACCATGACCGACGAGATCGAGAAGCTGGGGCGCACCGATGTGGACTCTTCCTGGGAGGTCGTGAAGTGGGACCTGCGGTACGCGTTTTACCTGGAGCCTCTGATCGACTACGAGGCGTGGGCGGACGTGCCCGACCCGCGGGGGTCGACGCTGGCGCACGAGGTGGTGCTTTCGTGCCGGGGGCAGTACGCGTTCGGTCATCGGCTGGTGCCGCAATTCCAGCAGACGGTCGGCGGGTTGTACACGGTGCGGGGGTACGACCAGTCGCTGACGACGGGGGATACCGTGCTGCTGATGAGCGCGGAATACCGCTGCCACATCCCGCGGTCGTTGCAGCCCCAGCCGGAGCCGGGGACGCTGTTCGGGCGACCGTTCCGCTGGGCGCCCAGGCAGGCGTTTGGGCTGGCCGACTGGGACCTGATCCTGCGAGGGTTTGTCGATTTTGCCCGCACCAACAACAGCGAGCTGGGAGCCAATCTGCTGGCCGACATCGAAACCAATGAAACGCTTTTAGGTGTAGGTGTGGGTGGGGAGCTGCAGTTCAAAAGGAACCTGAGCGTGCGAGTGGACGTGGGCTGGGCGCTGGAGCACGTGGAGGAGACCGACCCGGGGGATTCCGAGGTTCATTTTGTGGGCACGTTGCTGTTCTAAATGCGTGGCCGCCGCGGGGATGAAGCATCGGCCCCGGATTGAAATTCGGCTTGCACCAAGCGGGCTGGGCGGTATCCAAAACGGAGGGGTTGGCGGGGTCCTGGCGATATACTGGATGTCGACTTAACCCTGCATAGTTATGCGAATAAAAACCGTGACGAGCCACGTACGCGCGGTAGGCACCACCCTGGTATTTTCCGGCGTGTGCCTGGTGGGCCCCGTTCAAGCCCCAGCGGCGCCGCGGGGTGAGCAGGTGGTCGCGGGCAGCGCGACCTTTTCCCACGAGGGCGCCCGGACCGTCATCGAGGCGGCGAACAACACCATCATCAATTACCAAGCGTTCGACATCCTTCGGCATGAGACGGTGCAGTTCATCCAGCCCAGGGCGGACGTGCGCGTGCTGAACCGGGTGACCCAGCTGAACCCTTCGCAGATCGATGGGGCGCGACTCTCCAACGGGATCGTGTACCTGATCAATCCGGCGGGGGTGTATTTCGGGGAGGGGGCGTTGGTGAATGTGGGGGGGGTTGTACGCAGCGGCTGGCAGCATCTCCGACCAATCTTTTTTAAGCGGGACCGACCTGTTCACGAACCTCAGCGGGGTGGTGACCAACGCTGGGACGATCGAGGGTGGACTGGTGAACTTGGTCGGCCGGCATGTCGCCAACCACGGCACGATCTTCTCGCACGCGGGGGTGGTCACCCTGGCGGCGGGGGATTCGGTGTACATCGGCAAGGCGGAGGGCCACGTCCTGGTCCAGATCGC
>JAJUHR010000098.1 GCA_029267795.1 Planctomycetota bacterium | reverse complement strand
GCAGATGGCGATCGACGCGGACCTGAACGCGGGGCTGATCAACGAGGCGGAGGCCCGGCGGCGGCGGCAGATGATCGCGCAGGAGGCGGACTTCTACGGGGCGATGGACGGTGCGGCCAAGTTCGTCCGGGGCGATGCGGTGGCGGGCATCATCATCACGCTGGTGAACATCGTCGGCGGGTTCGCGGTGGGCGTGTTGGAAAAGGGCTGGTCGATCGCGGACGCGGCGGAAGTGTTCACCAAGCTGACGATCGGCGACGGGCTGGTGAGCCAGTTGCCGGCGTTCGTGATCTCGATCGCGGCGGGCCTGTTGGTGACGCGGTCGAGCGGCCGTCAGGACCTGGGCACCGAGCTGAGCGGGCAGCTGACCAGCCGGTCCACGGCGCTGTGGATCACGTCGGCGTTCCTGGGGTTCATGGCGTTCACGGGCCTGCCTTTTGTGCCGATGGTGGCTGCGGCCGCGGTGGTGGGCGGGGTGGCGTGGAGCAAAGACCGCGGCGCCAAGGCGAAGGCGGCAGCGGCGAAGCAGGCGGAGAACAAGCAGCCCCCTGCGGCCCCCGTGGAGCAGATGCTGACGGTCGACACGCTGGAGCTGGAGGTGGGCTACGCGCTGGTGCGGCTGGTGGATACGACGCAGGGCGGGAACCTGCTGGACCGGATCACGATGATCCGTCGGCAGCTGGCGGGCGAGCTGGGCCTGGTAATGCCGCCGGTGCGCATCCGCGACAACATGCAGCTGCAGCCGCAGGATTACAACGTCAAGGTGCGGGGGAACACGGTGGCTTCGGGGGTGATCTACCCGGGCCACTTCCTGGCGATGGACAGCGGCCTGATCGACCGGGACCGCGGGACGTTGCAGGGGATCAAGACCCGCGAGCCGGCCTTCGGCCTCGAGGCCGTGTGGATCGACCCGGGGCAGAAGCAGCGGGCCGAGTCGCTGAATTACACGGTGGTGGACCCGACCAGCGTGCTGGCGACGCACCTGACCGAGGTGGTCAAGGCCCACGCGTACGAGCTGCTGACGCGCGAAGAGACGAACAACCTGGTCGCCCAGCTGAAACAGCGGGCCCCGAAGCTGGTGGACGAAGTGCTCGGGGGGGATTCGCCCCAGGTCAAGCCCGGGGAGCTGCAAAAGGTGCTGCAGAGCCTGTTGCGCGAGCGGGTGCCGATCCGGGACATGGAGACGATCGTCGAAACCCTGGGCGACTGGGTCGGCCGCACGCGCGACCTGGAGGTGCTGACGGAGTACGTGCGGAACGCGCTGCGGCGGACGATCTGCAGCCAGTACGTGGAGATGGTGCCGATCGACCCGCAGCTGGCGGGCAAGTCGCCGATGAAGCCGAAGCTGTTCTGCGTGAGCCTGGACCCGGTGTTGGAGGACCAGATCAACGGGTTCATCGAGCGTGGGCCGGAGGGTTCGACGATGGCGATGCCGCCGGCGGTGGCGAACCGGATCACGACGTCGATTGTCCAGGAGTTGCAGGGGCTGATCCAGGCGGGGCATCATCCGGTGGTGCTGGCTTCGCCGCAGGTCCGTGCCGCGGTGCGTCGTCTGTTGGAGCCGCACCTTCCAAACGTTGCGGTGATGGGTTACAACGAGGTTTCCAAGGGCGTGGAGGTGGAATCGATGGGGCTGGTGCAGTGGGAGGCTGAAGCGACAGCGGTTGCCACCTAAGGAAAGGTCGTTCCGTTGAGACTGAAGACTTTTACCGCGGGCACGATGGCTGAGGCTTTGGCGCTGGTCAAACGCGAGCTGGGGCCCGGCGCGGTGATCCTGCACGCGCGGACCTACAAGCAGGGCGGGTTCTGGGGGATCGGTGCCCGCAAAGTCGTGGAGATCACCGCGTCCGACGGCGGCCGGGCCGGCCGGCAGAAGCCGCCCGCGAAGCCGAAACTGCAGCCGGTGGACCCCGTGGCGGGGGACTTGATCCGGCGGACGTACGCGGCGGCGCAGGCGGAATTGTCTCGACAGCAGGCCCTGGCGGCGCCGGCGGCGTTTTCGGGCCCGGTGGCGAGCCCGGCGGTCGTGGCGCCCTCGGCGCCCCCCGTGGCGATGCCGCTATCCGATCTGACCCAGGAGATGCGGGCGGTCAAGCAGATGGTCGCGCAGCTGATGCAGAAGCAGGAGCGCAAGCCCGCGGCGGCCAAGGCGGGGTGGTCGGGCAAGGCGGCGCGGCCGTCGGATTTGCACCCGAGCCTGTTCGATCAATATCTGTGCCTGCTGGAGCGGGAGGTGACGGAGGAGCTGGCTGAAGAGGTGATCCAGGAGGTCCGTCGGGCGCTGCCCGAGACGGAGCTGGGCAATACGCTGACGGTTCGTCGGGCGGTGCTGGAGGCGATCGGGCGGTTTATCCCGGTCGACGCGGAGGCCGGGGCTGTGCGCAGGCCCACCGACGGCCGGCCGCTGACGGTCCTGTTGGTAGGCCCGACCGGGGTGGGCAAGACCACGACGCTGGCGAAGCTCGCGGCGACGTTCAAGCTCAAGCAGAAGAAGAAGGTTGGGTTGATCACGCTGGATACGTACCGGATCGCGGCGGTGGACCAGCTGCGCACCTACGCGAACATCATTGGCGTGCCGCTGCACGTGGCGGCGAACCCCGAGGAATTGACCGCGGTCTTAAGCCGGTGCGGATCGTGCGACGTGGTGCTGATCGACTCGGCCGGCCGCAGCCCGCGCGACGAGCCGCGTCTGGAGCAGTTGCGGCGGTTCTGCCAGGCGGCGAACCCGCACGAGGTGCACCTGGTGTTGGCGTCGACGTGTTCGGAGCCGGCGCTGCTGGAGGCGGTGGAGCGGTTCTCGACGATCCGGACCGACCGGATCATCTTCACGAAACTGGACGAGGCGGTGAGCTTCGGCGTGTTGTTGAACGTGGCCAAGAAGGTGAATAAGCGGCTGAGCTACGTCACCACGGGGCAGGAGGTGCCGCACGACATCGAGCCGAGCCGCCCGTCGCGGTTGGCGGCGCTCGTGATGGGGGGGTGCCTGGAGGAGTCATGCTGATCGATCAGGCCGAAGCGCTACGGAACCTGGCCCGCAAGGTCGAGGTGGACAGCCCCCGGCTGATCGCGGTGATCAGCGGCAAGGGGGGCGTGGGCAAGAGCAACATCGCGGTGAACCTGGCGATCCGCTTGTCGGCGATGGGGCGGAAGGTGGTGCTGCTGGACGCCGACCTGGGCACCGCCAACGCGGACGTGCTTTGCAACCTGACCCCCAGGGCGAACCTGGCCCACGTGGTGTCCGGCCGGTGGTCGCTGAGCGAAGCGATGGTCGAGGCGCCGGGGGGGTTCCGGCTGATCCCGGGAGCGTCGGGGCTCGCGCAGATGGCTACGCTGGGCGAGTTCGAGCGGCAGCGGATCCTGGAACAGGTGCGGCAGCTGGGCCAGGAGGCCGACCTGGTGCTGATCGACACGGTCGCGGGCATCGGTCCGAACGTGATCGGGTTTGCGCTGGAGGCGGACGAGCTGCTGGTGGTCACGACGCCGGAGCCCACGGCGATCACGGATGCGTACGCGGCGATCAAGATCGTGACGCGACAGCGGCCCGATGCGGACGTCCGCCTGCTGACCAACATGGTCCGGGACGCGACCGAGGGCCGGGCTGTGCACGAGCGGATCGACAGCGTCTGCCGGCGGTTTTTGAACGTGTCCACCCGGTACGCCGGTCACGTGGTGGCCGACCCGCGGGTGACGGCGGCGGTGCGTCGCCGTCGGCCCTTTGTGATCGACAGCCCCCAGTGTGAGGCGAGCGTGTGCATCGCGCAACTGGCGCACCGGATGGACCGGCACGCGGTGGATCCCCCTGGCGACGGCCTGATCCGGAGGATGGCGACGTGGCTGACCGGCTGAGCGGGGCTGGCGAGGTCCGATAGGCTGGGGGAATTTTTGTTGAAAACTGGACCGGATCGTTGGCACGCTGGCGGGCAGAGGTACAATGGAGACGTGACGGACCGGCTTTCTGGCGAGCAAAGGAGTGCTCGACTATTCCGGCACGAGTCATCGCGACTATCTTCGCTTTGGTGTGTTTTGCCGCCGCGATTGTGGTGGGTTTTGCGTCGGGCAACCCTGCCGCAACGGTGACCGTGCGCGCTATGATCGTGATGTTGATCGGCTGGGGCGTGGGACGGGCGGTGGGGGCCCTGGCTCAACGGACGGTGGACGAGCAGATCGAGGCGTACAAAAAAGCCCGTCCGATTCCAGAGATCCTGACGACGGAGGCGGCCGGGGCGATACCGGGGGAAGAGCATGCGACCAGCAAGCCGAAGCCCGCTGCGGACGCGGGGGTGGGAAAGGTTTGAGCCACGACCGAGCGTCGGCGCTCCTCGCTGGCTGGCGACGAGCCCCACGGCTGGGGCGGACACCCCGAGAAGGGGGATGGTCAAGGAGTAGGCCATGACGAACTCGAACACCACCGAGCGATCCCGAGCGATTGAGAAGATGTCGATCCAGGAGGTGTGGATCGAATACAAGAAGACCGGGACGGAAGAGCTCCGCAACCGGTTGATGGAAAATTACCTGCCCCTGGTCAAGTGCAACGCGGAGCGGATCCGCGCCAAGCTGCCGGACGAAGTGGACGTCGAGGACCTGATGAGCGCGGGGATCTTCGGCCTGATGGACACGATCGATTCGTTCGACCTGAACCGCGGGATCAAGTTCGAGACGTACTGCGCCCCCCGCATCCGCGGGGCGATCCTGGACGAGCTGCGTTCGATGGACTGGGTGCCGCGGCTGGTGCGTTCGCGCTCGAGCCAGGTGGACGGGGCCCGCAAGAGCCTGGAGATGGAGCTGGGCCGCAAGCCCACGGACGAGGAGCTGGCCCGGAAGCTGAAGGTCTCGCAGGACGAGTTCGCCAAGATCCGCAAGGACGCCGGCCCGGTGGGCGTGGTGAGCCTGAACCGCAAGTGGCTCGAGACCGATTCGAACAAGGACGTCCGCGAGATCGACGTGCTGGAGGACCCCAAGCAGGTCAACCCGTTCTCAGCGGTGCAGCGGCGCGACCTGAAGGAGCTGATCACCAAGGGGCTGTCGCGGGCCGAGCGGCTGATCGTCGTGCTGTACTACTACGAGCAGATGACGATGAAGGAGATCGGCGTCACGCTGGACCTGTCCGAATCCCGGGTGAGCCAGATGCACAGCTCGATCCTGGCGCGGCTCAAGGCGCAGCTGCAACACCGCAGCAAGGAGCTGCAGCCGGAGTCGAAGTGAAGAGTTGCCTGGGGGAAGCAGACCGGGCTGCGCGTCCCAGCGGCCGCGTCGGGGTAGAGCGCGCCCCCCTTCGGTGTGAATCCCGGCTGCTATGACCTCGAGATTTCGTAGAGCATTTTTCGTTTGGGTCGATTGCGATGAGGCTCGGGGCGGCTGGGGTGGAGCGAAGCGATACCACGGCGAACCCGAACCAGCATATCCGGGCAGGCCCGGACCCCCGGACCTACAAAAAACCGGGGCATCGCTACGCTCTGCCCCAGCCACCCTCATCTGAGGAACTCTACATCCAAACGAAAAATGCCCTAGAATCGCTCTTGTTGCGCGATCGGTGTAGGTGTCGATCGATAGGTGGCTTGTGCCGAGCGTTCAGGACATTTTGATCAGCCGAGTGCGTGCGGCGGTGGGGGCGGCGGTGGGGGGTGAGCATGCCGACCTGGAGCCGCTGGTCAGCCCCTCGACCAACACGAAGTTCGGGGATTACCAGGTCAACGCCGCGATGAGCCTGGGCAAGCGGCTGGGGCAGAAGCCGCGGGACTTGGCGGAGAAGATCGCGGACCGGCTGCAGGTGGCGGACCTTTGCGAGAAGGTGGAGGTCGCCGGCGGGGGATTCATCAACCTGCGGCTGCGCGAGGCGTTCTTGAACGACCAGTTGAGCGCCCTGGCGAGGGACGATCGGTTGGGCGTGGCGCCGGCCGACCCGCCGCGGACGATCGTGGTTGACTACAGCGGGCCGAACGTCGCTAAGGAGATGCACGTCGGGCACCTGCGGTCGACGGTGATCGGCGACGCGATCGCGCGCGTGCTGGAGTTCCAAGGCCACCGCGTCATCCGACAGAACCACCTGGGAGACTGGGGCACGCAGTTTGGGATGCTGATCCAGCACCTGCAGGAGCGTGGCAGCGCGGGCGGGACACTGCAGGGCGACCTGAACGAGCTCTACCAGGAGGCCAAGCGCCGCTTCGACGCGGACGAGCGGTTCGCGGAGCGGGCGCGGCAGCGCGTCGTTCTCCTGCAGAGCGGCGACCCCGACACCCTGCGGCAGTGGCGGGAGTTGGTCGCGATCAGCAAGCGGCACTTTCAGCAAGTGTATGAGCGGCTCGACGTCTCCTTGACCGAGGGCGACTACCGCGGCGAAAGCTCGTACAACAACATGTTGGGCGAGGTGGTGTCCGGGCTTGATCAGCTGGGGCTGTTGCGGGAAAGCGAAGGGGCTCAGGTGGTCTACCCCGCGGGGTTCACGGACCGCCAGGGCCAGCCGCAACCGATGATCGTTCGCAAGACCGACGGCGGGTACCTTTACGCGACGACGGACCTAGCGGCGGCGCGGTGGCGCATCGAACAACTCCAGGCGGACCGGCTGATCTACGTCACCGACGCCCGGCAGAGCCAGCATTTCGCCATGGTATTCGCGACCCTGCGGGCGGCTGGCTGGGCGCCGGATCGGGTGCAGCTGGAGCACGTCCCGTTCGGCACGGTGCTGGGCGAAGACCACAAGCCCTTTAAGACCCGCAGCGGGGAGGTGGTGAAACTGCTGGAGCTGCTTGACGAGGCGGAGCAGCGCGCCGAGGCGATCATCAATCAGAAGAACCCCCAGCTGCCGCGGGACCAGCGGCGGGTGATCGCGCACGCGGTGGGCATCGGGGCGCTCAAGTACGCGGACTTGGCCAGCGACCGGATCAAGGATTACGTGTTCAGCTGGG
>JAJUHR010000241.1 GCA_029267795.1 Planctomycetota bacterium | reverse complement strand
GCAAAGGAAAGGCCCGATACGAACTTGCGTCGATCCATGACTCGATCCGTTCGGGAATGTTCTTCGGCGTCGATCCGGGGGCAGTTTACCCCACCCTAAGGCTTTATCAAAAAATGAACAGCCGCCTCGCGCCGCGCCGCAGGCCGGGCCGCAGATGCCGCCGGATAACGCGCCATGCATCCCCAGTCACCACAGGCCGCTTTACTGAGCCGGGTCGCTCTTGGGCTTTTTCGGGCCGCCAGGGCCGGGGCGCTTGGATGTGTCTGTCTTTTTCTTCGGCCCCTCGATACCCAGAACTTGGTACGTGAACGGCTGCGGCGGCGTCTCCGCTTCATCCGTGACGGTCCACACCTGGCCGTCCCGCAGGAACATCCGTTGCGTCTCGCTGAGCGTCAGCGGCCGCGAGCCCAGCCGCCCAAACACCGCGACCTGGTGCCCGGTCTCGTCCACGGCGCGATCGCGGTCCAACGCCTTGCTTACCGCCAGCGCCGGCCCGTGCGTCGGGTACGTGGCGATCAACCGCGGGTCCAGGGGTGGGGTAAACCCACGGAACTGCGGCGTCGTGTGCGGCCCCATCAGCTCCAGCACCCGCAGCCCGTTCCGCCCATCTGCCACGTAGGCGAAAAGCGACGCATTGGTCATCCCGACCTTCACGTCCCGCACGTCGCTCAGCCGGCCGTCCGCATCGAACTTCTGCAGCAGGTGGGGGCGCTCGGGGCTCGTCACGTCGACGATCGCCAGCCCCTCACGGCCCCCTGCCACGAAGGCGTGGGTCCGCGCCACGTACAACCGGTGCGCATCGGCCAGCGGCACCTTAGCCCCGGGCACCGGCACCGGCTTGGCCGGGTCGGTGATATCGATCACCCGCAGCCCGTCGGCATCGGTCACGAACGCGTACCGGAACTGGATCGCCACGCACCGCGGCCGGTTGAGGAACCTCGGCCCGACCACCGCAACCACTTTCGGATTGAGCGGCTGGTCCACATCGATCACCACCAGGCCGCTGCGGGCTGTCGCGTACACGTAATGCCCCGCCAGCGTCAGGTATGTCAGGCCGTCCAGCACCCCCTCGGGGTTAAAGGCGTTTGAGCCGTCGGCTAGGGTGGCGCGCTGCAGGAAGTTATTATCCGGGTCGCCATCCAACAATGTGGCCGCATTGGTCAGCACCAAGCCCTCCTCGCGGTCGCCAATGTACAGGTACGCATACATCGGGTGCACCGGCTGCTCCTGATTCACGTGCCAGAGCTCGGCCGGGTCCATGATGGTGGCCCGCGGCTTGCTCGGGTTGTCGCTCATCCGGGTGCGCGCCGGGTCCACCGCCAGGGTGCTCGGGCTGGCCACGCACACCGCGTAGCGGGTCTTAAAGCCTAGTTCTTGCCCCAGCGGGCTGACCGGTGCCGTGACGATCCGTTCACTGAACCCCTTGTTGTCGATGTTCGCCACGTCGTACACGTAGAAGCCGGCGCGGCCACGGGCCGTGTACAGGTACTCGCCACGCAGTTGCAGGTCGAGGATCTCCCCACCCCACCCGGGCTCGTGGTGGTACGCCTCGGTCAGCTCGCGCCCACCTTCCTCGACGAACTGCCGATACTCGTCCGGGTAAGCCAGCCGGTGCAGGTTCGACCCGTACACCGCCTGCGGCTCGTCGTGCTCGGTCGCGGCGACGGCCTCGAGCCCGTCCTCGCCCGTGGCCGCGTAGATGTACCTGCCGAAGAAATTCACGAAGTTCGTGCCTTGCAGCAGCAGCTGCGCCATCCACGCGTTGTTGTCGCCGGAGCGCGACAGGTGGCAATCCGTGCACATCTTGGTCGTGCCGGGGCCGCTGGTGGCGTGCGGGAAGTGCGGGTTGAACGCTTGGCCGGAGTACCCCTCGCCCGAAACCGTCTGCTGTTGGTGGTAGATCCACTCGCGGTTCGAGTTCTGGCTGGAGACCACGACCGCCGAGCTCGACCGCACCGGCACGATCTTGCCGCCCTTGACCGTCGAGTCACGCCCCAGCATGAACACCTCGTCGCGCAGCACCTGGTAGTTGTACCGCGTGTAGTTCCGCGCGTAAAGGCTCTCGTTGTGCAGCATCGGCGTGCGTTGGTTGGCCTCCATCGGCAGGTGGCACCCGAAGCACGAGGTCATCCACGACGTGTGGCACGTGTAGCACGCCAGGTCTTCTTCCGAGTGGGCCAGCGCCGCCTGATCGCCATCCGCGGGCAGGTCGCCCCACGTGCGCCCATCCTTCTGCATCGTCTTGGCCCGGCGGGATAGCTCCGCCGACGCCGGGTGCGCCTTGGCCCACGCGGAATCCGGGTTGATCGTATCCACCGTTTGGACGATTTCCCACACCTTCTGTGGGTTTAGCGTCGACCGCTGATACACCTTCCCGTCCTCGATCCAAAACCGCTTTTGCTGCCGCGGGCCGATGCGCATCTTCGACAGATCCGTCCCGCCCGGGGGCGCCGCCGGCCCGCTGGTGCGCAGGTTCGTCGACCGGCTGTACGTCCCGTGGCAGTCCACGCACGTGATCTCTACCGCGTTGCGCACCTCCCCGTACAGCTTGCCGTCGCCGTGCACGTCCTGGTCAAAGTGACAATCGACGCAGTGCATCCCCGCGTCGAGGTGGATATCCCGCAGCTGCACCGCCTTGACCCACTTTTCCGGGTCGTCGAAATCGATCGCCTGCCCCTGGGCGTCTACCAGCCGCCCCTGCCGATCCTTCTTGAACACCGCTCGGAACATCCATCCGTGGCCGTGGAAGTCCGCGAACTGGTTGTGCTCGAGCCGGTCGTTCAGCGTCGCCTGGCCACGCACGACCCTGGTCACGTTGTTCGGATCCAGCGGATCGACCAACCCCGCCCGCGGCTGACCGGTCTTCTCCAGGAAGCCCTCCCCCGCCACCTGCCCTGCGTGCGAGACCGCCTCGGGATACAGGTCGCCCCACAGGCCGCGCAGCTGCGAGCCCTCGGGGTTCTTCCGCAGAGCCCGCCACAGTTGCTCCGGCGTGGGCTTGTGGCTCGCCGCCGGATACATGAACTGGCCGTCCGACTCGTTGTCCCACCACATGTACCCCAGGTACGTGTTCGCGTAGCTCGTGCCCGGGTGGATGTGGCACACCACGCACTGGCTGTTGGCGATCGCGGTGGTTAGCACGTGCTTGATCGGGTGCCCCGGCTCGTCGTGCGGGATCGTCGGGTCGACCGAAGCCGCCCTGCCCGTGTGGCCGAACACCGCGTATGGCCCCGAACTGAACGGGTCGCGATCGTTCGCGTACGGCGTGTGGCAGGCGGTGCACCCGGAGGAGCGGTAGTCGCCCGGGTGATCGTTCGTGCCCAGGAACGAGAGGATCGGGTCCAGCAACCGCGTCTTCTGCAAGCCCAGGAATACCGGGTCCGTGCGGTTCAGCGTCCCTAGGCCGCGCACCGATAGCCCTTTGTCTGGCCGACCACCCTCCGCCAGCGGGTTGGGGTTGCCGATCTCGGCGGGGGCGGGGTTCGGCGTCGGCCCGCCCGGGATCGGCAGCCGGGTCCCCCGTTCAAAGATTCGCAGGATGTTCCCCGGCTGGCTGATGTTCCACACCGGCAGCGGATCCAGCGCCGCCACCACTCCGTGTTTCTTCACTTCTTCCTCGCTCGGGTCGCGGACCACCACCTGCGTGTCCTTGTCGATCTCGATCACTCCCTGCAGCCGCTGAGGGATCCCGAACGGCGAGTAACTCTCCCCGTACCGCGGGATCTTGTTGGGAATCCCGCCGTTGTTGTATAGGGCCGCCCCCCACAGCTGCGCCCCGTGGGCCATCAT
>JAJUHR010000460.1 GCA_029267795.1 Planctomycetota bacterium | reverse complement strand
CCGGGCGGACTATCTGGGGCGGGTGTGCCTGCTGGACCAGATGGTGGGTCAGCTGATGGGTCAGGTGCAGGATCGGCCCGATGCCCAGCGGACTTGGGTGGTGCTGACCTCGGACCGCGGGCAACTGCTGGGAGAGCACGGGGTGGTGGGCCACCGGTCGTTTTTAAGTGGCGCGGTGGACGTACCGGTGATCGTCTCGCCGCCGTGGTCGAGGCCGGGGATTTCGCAGGTGGCTGTGCAACCCGGGGCTGAGTCCGTCAGCACGGTCGACGTGGCGGCGACGATCGCGGCGTTGGGCGGGTGCGACCTGCCCAAGGCATCGGGGGGTGGGTCGCTGGTACCGCTGCTGGCGGGAGAGCCGGTCCATCCGCCGAGGCGAGCCGGGGTGATCAGCGAGTATGGGCAGCGGTTGATGGTGCGGGCGGAGCGCTACAAAACGGTGTTCGATGTGGAGACGATGCGCGTCGCCACGCTGTTCGACCTTCACAAAGACCCGGACGAGCGGATCAACCTGGCGGGCAGCGCGGTAGCGCAAAACGTGACGGACGCGATGCGCTGGCGGCTTGGGGAGGCGCTCATGCCGCTGCGGGCAGCGAAACCGTCCCCGGCTCCACAAACCGTCCAGAAACAATAGGGCGTTTTTCGCAGGCTCAATATTTAAGACCCGCGGCCTTCGAGGACGGTCTTGGCGAGGTTGTCCGGCATCGGCCGGTACGCCAGCGGCTCCATGGTGTAGGTGGCCCGGCCTTGGCTGAGGCCGCGCAGCGTGGTGGCATACCCGAACATCTCGCTCAGGGGCGCTTCGCAGACGACGACGCGGATGTGGCCACGCTGCTCGGTCTCGGCGATGATGCCGCGGCGGCGGTTCAGGTCGCCGGTGATGGCGCCGAAGAAGTCCTCGGGGGTGGTGACGGTGACTTTCATGATCGGCTCGAGCAGCTGCATGCCGGCCTTGTGGCAGGCGGCCTTAAAACCGAGCATGCCGGCTTGCTCGAAGGCGATCTGGGACGAGTCGACGTCGTGGTAGGAGCCGTCGATGAGCGTGATCTTGACGCCCACGACGGGGTACCCGGCGAGCACACCGCTCTTGGCGGTCTGCCGGCAGCCGGCTTCGACGGAGGGGATGTACTCCCGGGGGATGGCCCCGCCGACGATCTTGTTCTCGAACGCCAAGCTGTCGGTGAAATCCAGGCCCTCTTCCGCGGCTTGCTCCTTGGTGTAGGGCTCGACGGTGATGACGCAGTCGCCGTACTGGCCGCGTCCGCCGGTCTGCTTCTTGTGGGTGCCGCGGGCCTCGGCCTTGGCGAGCAGGGCTTCCTTGTAGGCGACGCGGGGTTTGCCGACCTGCACGCCCACCTTCATGTCGCGGGTCAGCTTGTTGCGGATGATCTCCAGGTGCAGCTCGCCCATGCCGGCGATGATGGTCTGGCCGGTTTCCGGGTCGTAGTGGGTGCGGAAGGACGGGTCCTCGCGGCGGATGGTGGCCAGGGCGTTGGCCAGCTTCTCCTTGTCGGCCTGGCTGGCGGGCTCGATGCTCATGCTGATCACCGGCTCGGG
>JAJUHR010000235.1 GCA_029267795.1 Planctomycetota bacterium | reverse complement strand
GCTTCCGGGCGTCGCTGGCCAATGCGCTGCAGACCAAGCGCAACGCCAACGAAATCATTGAGTCCGTAACCGCCGCAACTCATCCACTCGGCAGCTCGTCAAACCCGACTTGGAATCCACCGCTAACCTCGGCCGCACTGCTTGGATCACATGCCTCGCTTTGGTACAATGCATCCTACATGGGGGGAGGCGACCAATTTCTCCACCGATGGGAGCGGGGACCGCGAACCCGTCTCCGAAAGGAGCCAAGCACCATGAGAGGGAGTTTTGCGATCTGGGGGATCCGGGGAATCCGGGGATGGAAGCTCGCAGCTTGGACCGCCGCAGCCACGATCACAACTCCAACGTGGGCAGCATTGATCGCAGCCCCCGATGTAGCCGTCGTCGAAGGCACCCCCGAAGTTGAAATCCCCATCCTGATCAGCAGTTCTCCCGCTGAAGCCATCAAGGACCTCGTACTCCGCGTGCAAGTCGAAGACGGCGGCCCGGAAGTCGCCGTCGCTTTGGGCAACCCCGGCGGCGGCACCGACGGCCCCTCGATGACGAAGATCAACTTCGCCGACTCGGTCTTCGTCAGCAAGCCCTTCAGCCACGAACCCTCAGCAGGCCTGGGAGTGACCGACCCCGACCCCGCGGACAACGACACCCCCGGCCAGTTCCCCCAACTGATCGAATACAACGTCAACCTCATCAACGCCGGCGACAAGGTCGAAGCCAACGGCACCCTCGCCAAGGTCAAGTTCGACCTGACCGGCTTCGTCACCGGCCAAGTGTTCAACCTTTATGTCAGCAACACCGTTGCCGGCCCGACCGAGGCTTCCGACGGCAACCAGCCCGGCGTCGTGCCGCTGAGCCTCACCTACGACGACGGCTCGATCACGATTCAGCCCGTGCCCGAGCCGGCAACCCTAATGCTCCTAGGCATGGGGTCCCTGGCCCTGTGCCGCCGGCAGCAGACCCGCTCATGAAGCATCGAACCCGCTTCGGGGTGAGCACCGCGCAAGTGTGGCGGCTCGATGCGTAGCTTAACCCGATCGCGTTACAACGCTTCTACGACGCTTTTAAGAAAGACCCTCAGACTTTTGTGGAGACAAAGTCTGGGGTTTTTTCTTGCGCCTTATTGTGTTCTGACGGCGCCTAATCCCGCCACCTCATCACCTAGCCGCCATGCACCTCGCATTACTAAAACCGGTTTCGAAACCCCTCTCCCCTTCAGGGGAGAGGCCGGGTGAGGGGTGAAACCCCCGGAAACCCCCCTCGAAAAAATCACCGGTCCAACCCTCTCCCAACCTGGGAGAGGGAATTGTGAAACTGCTTTTACCCTCACCGCCATGCCCCGCCCGGCTTGCCCGTCCGCACCATCTCTTGGCAGTACGCGTACAAGGCATCGTAAACGACCAGTTCTGCCGCGAGCATCACATGATCATCGTTGTACCCCAGGTGGCGGAACCCCTCAGCGATCGCGTTCAAACCCGCTGACTCGGCCTGATTCCACAGCGTGTTGTCCGTGTCCGCCCCGTTGACGATCTTGTCCAAAAGAGCCAACGCCGGGTCGCGCGTCGCCAACCCGTACTTCTTCACGATCGCGTTGAACGAGCACTCCTTGCCGTGGTGCCCCAGTTCCACCCCCGGCACGTCGTACGGGATCGCCCCCTCACGCTCAGCCACCTCCAAAACCCGCCCCAGCGGCACGAAAAGAAACTGCGCCTGGGGGTCCACGAACCGCTTGATCAACCACGGGCACGCCACCCCGTCCAGCTTCACCCCTTGGCGGGTAATCCACTTCATCGGACAAGCCTCCACGCCCCCCCCTCGCCTCTCACATCGCCCGGCGGGCCGGGTTCAAAACCAGGTTGTCATGCCCTGCAATGATCAGGTCCGCAATCTCCCCCGCCTCCATGAAACTCTGGCGCGCCAGCTCCGCATCGAAGCAGTTCCGCAGTACGCGTCCCTGCTCTAGGTGCTCCACCGTCGCCACCGCGTCGCCAGCCACCAACACCGTCGAGTTCGCCAAGCTCAAGACCAGCCCGCACGTGCCGGGCGTGAACCCGGGCAAGGGGAACAGGTCCACCTGCTTGGCCAGCCGGTCGGGCGCCGCGTGGCACCGCTGCAAGAGCGAGATCTCCTCCTCCAGCAGCCGCCGGGCCTGCTCGTCGCCGGTGCTCTCGCGCAACTGAGTCACCAGGTGAGCGCCGACGGCCTCGCGCTCAGCCTCGCTGATGTGCCAGCGGGCGTCCGGGAAAGCCGCCAGCCCACGCCGATGCGGCGGGCGGAAGTTGGTCAGGAACACGTCCGTCACCGCCGCGGGCTCCAGCCCCGACCGCTCGTGCAGCCGGGCCGCGATCACCACCGGCGGTAAGCCCGGATCGACCACGATCACCCGCCCGCCGCTGCGGATCAGCGTCGTCGTCGAGTGCGCGGTCCGCGGCGAACCGCGCTCGTTCCACAACTCGTGGCAACTCAGAGTCCCAATGCTGACAACGCGGTAATCCATGGATGGGGGGAGACGCGGGTGCAAGGGGGGTCAGCACCGTCTCGACCGGGCCTATTCCTTGAAGCCGTCCGGATAGTCGTTAAGCAGCCGTGCGCCCAGCTGCCGCTTCTTCTCTTTCAGGCGCTCCAGTACCAGCGGCGGCACGAACCGGTGCAGCCGGCCGACGTCCCCCTCAGCGGCGATCTGGCGGATCAGGCTGGAACTCGTGAACGCGTACGTTTCCCCCGCCATGATGAACACCGTCTCGATGTCCGCCACCGCCCGGTTGGTCAGCGCCAATTGAAATTCGAAGTTCAGGTCGGTGCCGTTGCGCAGGCCGCGAAGGATCACCGTCGCCCCGACCTTGCGGGCGAAGTCCACCGTCAGCCCCTTGTACGATTGAACCTCCACGTTCTCGCACGACTCGGCCACCAGCTGCCGAATCATCTCCAGCCGCTCTTTCACCGGGAACAGCGGCCGCTTCGTGGGGTTCTGGCCGATCGCCACGATCAACCGGTCGAACAGCGTCCGGCCTCGGTGAATCACGTCCAGGTGGCCGTTGGTGAACGGGTCGAACGTGCCGGGGAACAGCGCGATCGTTCCGCTACGCTTCATGGCAAGCGAGTATAGCACCCCGATCGCCCGCCGCACCAACCGCTACAGCCGCGATATCCGCGCGACCCCCGCGCGCATCGCCCGGCTTATCGAGCTTGTCTGTGGCCGCAGCCCAAAGCGTATGTGATGCTTGATTGATCGTTACAAGGCTGGGCTTTGAGGGCTCGGACGCAGCCGGGCCCCCAAGGGGGCACCCGCGGGAGAGGAGAAACATTTCTTCGGGCTGACAAGGGCCGGTCCCACACAGACAGCCTGGCCCTGGATCGGGTCTCTGACCGGTTTGCCTCCCCGGTCGAGACCCTTTTTTTATTCGACACCGACGATCCGACCCACTCCCTCCATCCCTTGCTTAAAGGCAGTTTCATCACCCCCTCTCCCGGCTCGGGAGAGGGTTGGGGTGAGGGATGGGCAAGGGTATTTCTCAGTAGGTCGGGCCTTTGGCCCGCCGAATCCTTTTCGTACGGCGCGCGGGCGCCTGGGGCAGAGCGTAGCGATGCCCCAGCATGAGCCGTGGTGCCACTTCGCTATACCTCACTCATCCCACCCCCTCGAGCCTTATCGCAATTCATCCAAACGCAAAAACGAGAAACGCCCGGCTCTACCCATTCGCTTCACCCCCGCCTTTGCAACCCCGTCTACCCTGACCTTCCAAGATAAAATTCACTTATGGCTCGGGGCCAAACCCTCCAAGGCCTGCGTCTGAATACACCCCTGTCGTTACTGCCCGGGCTTAACCAAGCCCGCGCCCTGCAGTTCGCCCGGCTCG
>JAJUHR010000404.1 GCA_029267795.1 Planctomycetota bacterium | reverse complement strand
TTGAATGAAGTTTTTCGCATCTCGATATCCCTTGATCTATAAGACCTCCGGTCAGCCCCGTTGCCTCCCGGGGGCCGATCGAGGCCCGCCATATTTGTCGTCAAGAATCCTGGTAAGGATTACCTCGATCGGATTAAGTATTCATGTACCTGGTCTTGTGGGGATGGCCCGTACACGAAGGGGGCCTTAACGGCCAGAAAGATCGCCGGACTCGATCGCCAGCACCACTTGAGAATCGCCGGATCGAAACACCGCCTCGTGCTTGATCAGCGACACCAACGTGAAACCGTCGATCTTCTGCCCGGTTCGGATCACCTTTTCTCCGTCGAGGATCGCGTACCCGCCGCTGCCGGTCATCATCACCGCCTCCAGCCGGTGTTTGTGCACGAACTCCGCCCCAGGGTCCGGTAAAAAAACCTCCGGCTCTTCCACATCAGCAGGCCGGCCCTGATCGAACCAGCCGGCCGGAGCGCGGAACGCGTCCCTCACCTCGTCTTCGGAGCCGCTCCACGCCTGATTGGAAAAGCCTTTAAGGTGTTCTGTCACGGGGTTCTTCGTCGGCCCGGGTACACCGTGTGTGGCTTGCCGTGAAGCCGATGAGGCATCGGTGGCCTGCCCAGCCGAGACCTCGCTCGGCTCGGTCAGGTCGTACCCGATCACCGCTCGGTCGATCACCAGCGCCATGGCCGCCAGGACCGCCGCCGCGGCAAACAACATGTGCTTCTTGGTGGGTTTCATAGCCTCCAACAAGAAGCAAACGATATCTTCGCCTCTGCAGCAATCACGGGCCGGGGCGGACCTAACCACGGCTGGAGAAATGGGGCGACTGGGCGGGGTAGCGTGGTTATCGGGCCGAGGCCGCCACGGGCGCAGCGTACCAGACCATCTGGGCCTGCAGCTCCGCCGCCGAGGCAGTTGGTGCCGGGTCGCCCGTCAACGAGAAAGAAGTCAGCGTCACGTCTGGGCATCGGCGGCGCAGGTCGCGCATGAATTGAACGCTGGTCCGGTACGTGCCCACGGTCACCAGGAAGATCGGGACCGCCTCGTAGCTCGGGCCGCTCTGGATGCTGCCGGGTTGGACCGTCTTGATCACCAGCCCCCGCTCACCCCCCAGGCTGGCCAACTGAGCTAAAACCTGGTTCAGGTGATCCGTGGGCCTAAGCAGGACCGGCTCGGTCTCCAGCTCGCGACGCACCCGCGCCATGCGGCGTTCCAGTTCCTGCATCTGACCAATCAGCCGCAGCTCCGTTTGCCGGCGACGGTCCAGCTCGACCCGTTGCACCGCCGTGCCGAGAAACCGCTGCAAGGGGCCGTGAACCCCCGCGAAGTACGCCACCGCCGTGATCGCCAGGCATGCGGCGATCCCCGCGGCGTGGATCGGCCAGTGCTTCCACCGGCCCGAAAGATTCGCCGGCGCCTTGGTCACGGCGCGCCCCCTCCCTTGCCGCTAAGCGGGCACCGCAGCTCGAACGCGATCGCCGTGGAGGACAAGAACGGCTCGCGGTGGGTTTCGATCAGCGTCACGCGGTCGAACAAGCCCGACCCCTCCAGCCTCAAGACGAACTCCGACACCGCTTGCTGCGAGCCGCCCAGGCCGCGCAGATGGAAAACGAATGCCTGCGGTGGCGTCGCCCCGCGCCACGGCGCATCCTGCTCCTGATTCCGGTGCACCGCCTGGACCGCACCCGCATCGGTTTCGCCAGCCTGTTTTTCCGCAGACACCGGCGTCAGCCGACACTCCCGCAGCACCACGTCCTCGCTGACCATGTTCGACAGCCAACCGAGCAGGATGCTCCAGTCCGGCTGCTGCGTGACCATGCGGCTGGTTTCCAGCGACGACTGAGCTTGAGCCAGTTGCGGGCCCAGCTTGCCGAGGCGTGCACCCAGCTCGGCGACGCGCTGTGTCGCCCGTTGGATCTGGTCGCTTAGGGTTCGATCGCCCGGGTCCCACCCCAGACGCACCACGACGCTCAGGACCAGCATCGCCCCCGCGTATGCGGCCGCGGCGGTCACCCAGCGGCGCACGATCGCCCGTCGCTGTCGCGCCTGACGCCTCGGGGCCGGGATGAGATTCACGCCTCGCATCGCTCACGAGTCCGGATACA
>JAJUHR010000270.1 GCA_029267795.1 Planctomycetota bacterium | reverse complement strand
GCCGCGTCGGGTGGGTTCGATCTCGTCGATGATCTGCATCGCCCGCACCTTGGGTGCCCCGCTGACGGTGCCGACGGGCAGGGTGTGGCGCAGGGCGTCCCAGCAGGTGCGGCCCTGGTCGAGGCGGCCGGTGACGGTGGAGCTGATGTGCATGACGTGGCTGTAGCGTTCGACGACCATGACCTCGGGCAGAGCCACGGAGCCGGGCTGGGCGACGCGGCCGACGTCGTTGCGGGCCAGGTCCACGAGCATGATGTGCTCGGCCCGTTCTTTGGGGTCGGCGAGGAGTTCTTTTTCCAAGGCGAGGTCTTCCTCGGGGTCGCGGCCTCTCGGGCGGGTGCCGGCCAGGGGTCGGTTGGTCACGACGCCGCTGTGGACCCGACAAAGGATCTCCGGGCTGGAGCCGACGAGCATCCCCCCTTCTATTTGCAGGTAGAACATATAGGGTGAGGGGTTGATGACGCGCAGGGCCCGATAAATATCGAACGGGTCGGCGTGGGTTCGCAACTCGAACCGTTGGCTGGGGACGACCTGGAAGACGTCGCCGGCGGCGATGTACTGCTTGATCTTTTCGACGGCGCGCTGGTACCCCCCCTGCCCCATGTTGCTGGCGGGCAGGCGCGGGGGCGGGGAATCCAGGTCTACCCAGCCGACAGGTAGCTCGGCGCGTAGCGGCGTGGGCGTGGGGCCCTTGTCGCCCGCGGGCAGAAACGGGGTGGTGATCCGCTGGACCAGGTCGTCCAGCTCCGCTTGCCCGGCCTCGTAGGCGGCTTGGAGCGAGTCGAACTCCGAGGGGGCCACGTGGACGGTTGCCACGACGGTTTTTTGCACGTGGTCGAAGGCGACGATCTGGCGGTACAGGCCCATCTGGAGGTCGGGCAGGTGACGATCGTCGCGCGGGGGGGATGGGAGCTTCTCCGCCTCGAGGTAGCGGACGGTGTCGTAGCCGGCGTAGCCGACCCAGCCGCCGGCGAAATCGGGCAGGTAGTCCACGGGGGCTGCGGTGAACGTCGCACTGGCCTTGCCGACCTCGGCGAGGGGGTCGGGGCTATGGAACTGTCGCGAGCGGTCGGGGTGGATCGAGTCGAGGTATTGGACTTGGTGGCCGCGGGCGATGATCTGAGCGACAGGGCGTGCGCCGAGGTAGCTGTGCCGGCCGACGCGGTCGCCTCCGACGACCGATTCGAGCAAGAAGCTGGGGGCCATACGGTCGTCCGGGCGGACGAGGCGGCGGTAGGCGAGCACGGGGGTGAGGGTGTCGCTCATCAGTCGGCGGGCCATCGGGATCAACAGGGCCGGGGTGGCGGGGGTGACGGGGTGTCGGGCAGCCAGACGCCGAAACGTGTCAAAATCCGGCAGTTCGTGTGACATAGGGCGTTGATACGATGTTTCGCGAAGGTGAACGTGTTGAGTGGCGGGCCGCGAAGAGGCGGTGCCTTTTTGGCGGTATCTCTTCGGGTCGCAGGCCTGGGTGGGTTTAAGGTTCCAACTTTTCGGGCTCGGCGTCGGTGGGTTCGCCCCGGGCTTTCTTTTCGGCGTATCGCTTGACCCAGGCTTCCCAGCTCTTGCCCGCGGCGGTGTCGCGGCCGGAAAAGACCACGCGGACGATGTCGGCGTAGTTGATGGTCCGGCGGGGGGTGCCGTCGCTGGGGATCAGGCGCAGGTAAGGTTGCTGCGCTGAACGGCAGCGATCGAAGATGTATCCCTCGATGACCCGACCGTCGGTGGTGTAAATGGTCACATCCCCACGGTAGTCGAAGGCCCGTTCGATCGCGGCGGCCCGGTCCGAGGGATCGGTCAGGGTCAGGTCCAGACCCTGGAGGGTTTCCCGATGGGGGTGGGGATTCGCCGCATTAGGGCCGGCTTGAGATTGTTCCGAGGAGCTGGGCACGAACGATAGTTTATGCAGAGCGGAGCCTGCTCGCACACGGCGTTCATGGTGCACGACGTGCACAGGGCACAGGCCCTTAAGGAGGTCCCGCGGATTCATGGGTTGTGGCGGTCGGGGATTTTGACGGTTGCGTCAGGGCTTTGTTATGTTGGTGACCTGCGGCTAAACACCTTTGGGCCAAGGAAGGCTTGATCAGTGATTCCAAAGCAACTCGTCCAGAAAAAGGAGATCGTCCCCATGACCAGTGCCAAGCAGAACGGACTTAAACATGTAGCGTTAGGGGCCGTTGTGGGATGGGCGTTGTGGTGGGCAGGCCCCGCGGCTAAGGCGGAAGACGCGGCTGCTTCGTCCAGCGATCCGATCGTTGGGAAGATCGCGTTGAACGCCGGGGTGGACGTGGTCACCGAGTATTTCTTCCGTGGGTTGCTGCAGGAGGACAGCGGTGTCATCGCCCAACCGTGGGCGGAGTTCGTCGTGAACCTGTGCGATGGGTGTGAGTATTGCGACGGTTTGGACCTGACGGTGGGGCTGTGGCACAGCCTGCACGACAACCACACGGGGGCGTCGGGGGACGGTCCGAAGCTGTGGTACGAGACGGACTTTTACACGGCCTTGACGTTGTACAAGGAGCTTTGGGCGTTCGACGTGGGGTACGTGGCGTACACGTCGCCGAACGGGGCATTCGCGGAATCGCAGGAAGTATCGGTGGGCGTCAGTTACGACGACAGCGCGTGCTGGCCGGGCGCGAACGATGTTTGCGAGACGTTCACGGGGCTGCAGCCGGCGATCTTCGTGGCGTTCGAGACCAAAGGTGGGAGCGACCTGGGCGACGACCAGGGCATCTATTTCCAGGTCTCGTTGGCGCCGGGGGCGACGCTGATCGACAGCGAAGACTGGCTGGTCAACCTGACGATCCCGATGACGGTGGGGCTGAGCCTCGACAACTACTACGAGGACAGCGCGGGTAAGAACCACCACTTTGGGTTCTTTGACATCGGCGGGGAGCTGTCGATGCCGCTGACCTGTATCCCGGCGGAGTACGGCGACTGGACGTTCGCTGTCGGCGTGCACTACATGTTCCTGGCGTACACCAACGCCGAGGTCAACGACGGCGACGACCCGGAGAACGCGATCATCGGCAAGCTGAGCCTGAGCATGAGCTATTGAGGCGGTGGCGGGCTGGGGTGCGCCCAGCCGCCGGCTTGTGGGTGGGCGTGGTGAAAACCGAGAAGCCCGGTCTCGTGTGGGACCGGGCTTTTTTTTCGGGCTGGAGCGGGGTGGCTGTAGTGGAGCGAAGCGACACCACGGTCAAATTTGAATCACCATGTCCGGGCAGGCCCGGACCTACAAAAAAACTGGGGCATCGCTGCGCTGGACCCCAGCCACCCACCTGCGCTGCGGACCCTACGGCCATGGTGCGCAGGGCGCAGCGACTCGTGGGGGACGAAGCCTAAAGCCCACGGAGTGCACTCCGTGGGCTTCACCTAACATTTTGACTTCCGGTGCGGATATCCCAATGGTCTGCTGAGGGGGTTCACGCGCCGACGTATTTGGCGTAGATGCTCTTGGCGGTGTTGGGTTC
>JAJUHR010000137.1 GCA_029267795.1 Planctomycetota bacterium | reverse complement strand
GTGGTGTCGCTTCGCTCCAACACAGCCACCCCGAGCTTCATCGCAATCCACCTAATCGAATAATGCTCTACATCCAAACGAAAATCGCCATATTGGCGGATCCGCTGCGCTTGATCCGCCCTACAAATGGTGCGCACAGCGCATCCTACGAATTGGCAGGTCAATGACCTGCCCTATTTCAAACCCGCGGGTTTCCACCCGCGGCTAGGGGGGGGTTTGTTATTCCGGGGGGCTGGGTCAGAACCAGGGCAGGGCGAGGTCGAAGCTGAAGACCTGGGGCTCGTCGCCGTCTTCTTGGGCGATGGGGGTGGCGAAGTCGATGGCGAAGGGGGCTTGGCCGAGGAAGGGGAGCTTGAAGCGGAACCCGCCGCCGATCGAGGCGCGGTAGTCGTTGAAGCCCACGTCTGGCTCGACGGTGCCGGTGTCGATGAACACGACGCCGCGGATGACTTCTTCGTAGATCGGGAAGTTGTATTCGAGGCCGGCGAGGAACATCCAGTTGGCGCCGACGGGGTCGTCGCCGATGCGGCCGGTGTCCGCCCGGATGCCCCGGGGCCCGACGCCGCGGAGGGCGAACCCACGGAAGCTGCGGTGTCCGCCGGCGTAGAACCGCTCGAATGTGGGGGCCTCGTCCGGTTGGAAGATATAGCCCATCTCCACGCGCAGGCTGACGACGGAGCGGCGGCCGAAGAAGTCTTCGTCGACGGTCCAATACTTGGCTGCCTGGGCCTCGATGCTGTCGAAGTCGTAGGCCCCGCCGAGGGCGCCGGCGTGGGTGTATTCGATCTGGATTCGGCTGCCGCGGGTGGGGAACACCTGGCTGTCGGTGGCGTTGCGGGTGATCTGGAAGCCCAGGGAGGTGAGGGTGCTGGTGCCCTCGACGTCGAAGACGTCCACGGGGGCGTTGCCCTGGATCTGGTTGAGCGTGATGCGTTCGGCGCGGAGGCGGGTGGAGGCGGACCACACGTCGCCGAACCGCTGGCCGACGCGGACCGAGCTGCCGATGCGCTCCTCGTCCCATTTTTCGCGTTCGCGTTCAAAGAGGAACGCGGTGGTGTCGAGCAGGTACTCGGTGTCGAACACGTAGGGCTCGCGGAAGGTGACGGAGTACCGGCTGGTCTCGGTGCCGGGCTGGATGGCCAGGGCGAAGTACTGGCCGGCCCCGCGGAAGGCCTTGCCGGTGAACAGGTCCTCGAACTTGCTGGGGGGGTTGGCGATGTCGAAGTTGCGCTGGGTCAGGTCGATGGCGCCGATCAGGCCGCTGTCGGAGCTGATGCCGGCCCCGAAGCTGAGGCTGCCGGTGTTGGTCTCCTTCACCTCGACCAGCACGTCGCGGTATTCCTCCTTGGGGTCGCCGAGGATGGTGACCTTGGCGTCGCTGAACAGGGCGGACTCGCGCAGGCGTTGCTCGGTGAGCTCGATGCCGGAGCGGTCGAACCGGCGGTTGGGGGTCATGCCGCGGACTTGGCGGTAGATGACCTTGTCCTGGGTGACCTGGTTGCCACGCACCTCGACCTTGCCGACGAGGTAGGGGGAGAACTCCTCGATGCGGACCACGAGGTCGACCTTGTCCTGCTCCTTGAGGCGGTCGATCTGCACCTTGGTGTCGATGAACCCCAGCTTGCCGTAGAGGTCGGTCAGCGCCTCCTGGCTTTTGCGTAGCAGGTCGGCCGAGTACACGTCGCCGGCGCGCAGGGCCATGGTTTCGATGATCTGCGCTTCGCTGAAGACGTTGGCACCCTGGACCTGGAGGCTGCGGACGGTGTAGCGCGGGCCTTCTTCGATCAGAAACTCGGCCACGGCATCTTTCTGGTCGGGGGACAGGTCGATCCGCCGGCCCACGCGGGCGTCGAGATAGCCGCTGTCCTCGTAGAACTGTCGGACGCGGGCGGCGTCGGCGTCCAGCTCGTCGCGGTTCAGCTCGCCCTTGCGGAAGATGAACACGTAGGTCCTGGACTTGATCTTGCTGCGGAGCTGGCTGTCGCTGAACGCGTGGTTGCCTCGGAAGCGGATCTGGCGGATCCGGACCCGTGGCCCTTCGCGCACGCGGAAGATGAGGATCCGCGATTCGTCAAATGCGGCCTGGTCGATGCTCACGTCCGTGACGAAGAAGCCGGCCTCCTCGTACGCGCGTTTGATCTGCTTGATGGCCCGGTCGATCAGGAACGGGTCCGCCGGGTCGCCGGCCCGCAGCACGACGCGCTGCAGCAGCTCCTGGTCTGGGATCTCCTTGTTGCCGACGACCTGGACCGCGGCGATCAGCGGCTGCTCCTGCACGACGTAGGTGACGACGACCGTGCCGTCGTCTTGGGGCTCGACGCGGGCCTTGACGCTAGAGAATCGGCCCAGGTGGGTGATGCGCACGATATCCTGTTCGACCACGTCGGGGTCGTACGGGCCGCCGACCACCACCCGGATTTGGTTGCTCACCAGCTGCTGGGGGACGTCCTTGAGGCCCTCGTATCGGATGTCGGCGACGGGGCGGTCGGTCAGGTCCACAGCCAACGCCCGCGGGGGCGTGAGCAGGCCCACGAGCAGCAGGCCGACGATCACCCTGGCGGCAGACCGGAAGATCGCAATGGGCTGGGTGCTCAACTTGGTCTCCGCGTGGGCGGGTGTATGTGGACAGCGGTGCTCACGTGCGGCGTTGCTCGATCCTGAATCACCAGTACGCCTGACGCTGGGATGCGGTGCGGACTGGCGGCTTGGCGGTTTGGGTTATCGGTCTCCGGGGAGTCTTCGGGGATCTCCAGGGGTCGCTGATCGGTTGCACGAACAGTCGGGTCCGTGACTGAGTGTGTTTTCCTGGGCCGTTGGATTCTCGCTCGGCGCGAACCGACCCGCGTCGAGGGGCTATCCGCTTGGGGTATCGATCCGCCCGGCCGTTATTGAGCGGTGAGTGTAATCGGTGCCGGCGCTGGGGCCAAGGCGGGCAGGAGGCCCGAGACGGCGAGGGGGGTGTCAGGTGGCGGGGGCGTGTTGAGGAGATCGGGAAACCCCTGCATGCGGCGCGTGTAGGTGAGGGTCTAACGTGTGTAACCGCGGGTCGGGGAGAACCTTGCTGTGTTCGATGGTCGGGTCTAAACTCCAACGGAGTGTCAGACGAAAGGTAGCAGGGGGCAACGCCCCCCGGCGTCGATGCGATGACGGCATTAACCAGCGAGAAAACCTCGGTGCGCCCTCGCCCTTGTGAATCCCTGGACGCAGGGGCGTTGCTCGAGCTGCTGCGGCAGATGATGCTCATTCGCCGGTTCGAGGAGCGCTGCGCCCAGAGCTACCAGCAGGCCAAGATTGGCGGGTTCTGCCACCTGTACATCGGCCAGGAGGCCACGGCGGTGGGTTCGATCGCTGCCGCCCATCCCGACGAC
Organism: Planctomycetota bacterium; assembly: GCA_029267795.1. Taxonomy (GTDB): domain Bacteria; phylum Planctomycetota; class Phycisphaerae; order Phycisphaerales; family Phycisphaeraceae; genus JAJUHR01. Next base: position 2,224 of record JAJUHR010000137.1, on the reverse strand, counting down.
CCGGTCATCACCGCTTACCGTGACCACGGCCATGCCCTGGCGCGCGGGATGGACCCGCGGTACGCCATGGCGGAGATGTTCGGCAAGATCACCGGCTGCTGCAAGGGCAAGGGCGGATCGATGCACCTGTTCGACCGCCGGCGGCAGATGTACGGCGGGCACGCGATCGTCGGGGGCCAGTGCCCGATGGGGGTGGGCATCGCGTTCGCGATCAAGTATCTGTCCGAAAAGAAGGTGTGCCTGTGCTACCTCGGCGACGGGGCGCTGAACCAGGGGGCGTTCCACGAATCGATGAACCTGGCGGCGATCTGGAAGCTGCCGATCGTGTTCGTCGTGGAGAACAACATGTACTCGATGGGCACGCACATCGCCCGAGGCACGTCGATGGCGCACGACCTGTCGGCCAAGGCGGGGGCTTACGGCATGGAGTTCCAGCGGTGCAACGGGATGGACGTGCTGGACACCTACGACTGCTTCAAGGAGGTGCTGGACCGCGTCCGAGGCGGGGAGCACGGGCCGATGATGGTCGAGGCCCGGACGTACCGTTACAAGGGCCACTCGATGTCCGACCCGCAAAAATACCGCACCAAGGAAGAGGTGGCCCAGCACGAGCAGCGCGACCCGATCAACAGCTTCGTGAACCACCTGATCGATCAGCGGCTGGCGACGCAGGAGCAGATCGACGAGCTGGACCGGCAGGCGAAGCAGGCGGCACTGGACGCGGTGCGGTACGCGGATGAATCGCCGGAGGTGACGGCTGAGGAGCTGTACACCGACGTGTACTCGCAGCCGTTCCCGCCTTACAAGCTGGGGGACCTGCCCCCGATGTGCCGGGAGGACGAAGGGCGGTAAGCGGTGGGATGGGCGGGCCGGGGGCGCGATGCCCGCCGATCGAGGACGATCAGCCGATGCGTGAGATCCAGTACCGTGAGGCTCTGCGTGAGGCGATGACCGAGGAGATGGAGCGCGACGAGCGCGTGTTCCTGATCGGGGAGGAAGTCGCCGAGTACAACGGGGCGTACAAGGTCAGCGAGGGGATGCTGGCGCGGTTCGGCCCGCGTCGGGTGGTGGATACGCCGATCAGCGAGACGGGGTTCTCCGGGCTGGGGATCGGGGCGGCGATGTACGGGCTGCGCCCGATCGTCGAATTCATGAGCTGGTCGTTCTGCCTGGTGGCGGCGGACCAGATTTTGAACAACGCCCCGAAGATCCTGTACATGTCCGGCGGGCAGTTCAAGGTGCCGATCGTGTTCCGCGGGAACAACGGGGCCGGCGGGCAGCTGGGCTCAACGCACTCGTGGTCGGTGGAGTCGATGTTCGCGTCGGTGCCGGGGCTGAAGCTGGCGATGCCCTCGTCGCCCTACGACGCCAAGGGGCTGCTGAAGACGGCGATCCGCGACGATGACCCGGTGTTTTTCCTGGAATCCGAGCGGCTGCTGGGGTTCAAGGGCCCGGTGCCCCCGCCCGAGCAGGAATATCTGATCCCGTTCGGGCAGGCGGACGTGAAGCTCAGCGGCACGGACTGCACGATCGCGACGATCGGCCGGCCGGTGCACTTTGCGATCGAGGCGGCGGTGGAGCTGGCCAAGGAGGGCATCGTGTGCGAGGTGATCGACCTGCGCACGCTGCGGCCACTGGACATCGATACCGTCGTTCAGAGCGTCAAGAAGACCAACTACCTGGTCGTCGTGGACCAGACCTGGCCGTTCGCTTCGGTGGCGGCTGAGGTGGCGATGCAGGTGTACGAGCGGGCGATGGACGACCTGGACAACCACATCGTGCGGGTGAACAACGACGACGTGCCCGCCCCGTACAACCGGTCGCTGGAGCAGGAGATGCTCCCGAACGTGCGCAAGATCTGCGAAGCGGTGCGCGCGGTGACGTACCGGGCGTGAGCGGGCCATCATCACCCGTCCGGCGTAGCCCCCCCCAGTTGGCCCCCCCATGAATCATGGGGAGGCAAAATATAGAGATGTCGGAGCAGGGGGGGCGGCAAAGCCGTCGCGGTGACGGGGTTTCAAAGATCGGTATGATGGTTCAGCGCTTCGATGGGCCTTGGGGTTCCATCGCGTGGGAGTTTGCGCCATGCCGATCGAGATCAACATGCCGCGGCTGTCGGACACGATGGAGGAGGGCACGCTGGTCAAGTGGCGCGTCAAGGTCGGGGACCCGGTGAAGTCGGGCGACACGCTGGCGGACGTGGAGACCGACAAGGCGACGATGG
>JAJUHR010000141.1 GCA_029267795.1 Planctomycetota bacterium | reverse complement strand
CCGGCAGCTCGGCTTCGACGTGTTCGCGCAGGAGCCCCCCGTCGTCGTCCGCGGGGGTCTTGCTCAGATCGACTTTCGTCCTCGGCTTGATGCGGTAGTCCCTGGCCTTCGACATCACCCAGCCCTTTCTTCGTGTTGTCGCATGCCGTCGATGCTCCGTCGCCCACGGGGGGTCACCCTCAATGTATGATGCCGCCTGGCGAGGAGGAAGCGCGTGGTGCGGTGCAGCGTGCCAGGGTCGTCCCATGGTCGAATCTCAGACCCATCCCGCAAGCGTCCAGGGGCAAGCCGTCATCGAGCTGAAGCTGCGGAACCTCGACCAGATGTTCAACTCGATGGACCCCTCTCCGTTCCACGAGAAAGACCTCGATGACGACGCGGAGGAGTTCATCGTCGGCTGGGCCAGGGAGCTGCCGCCGCACGCTATTCCGGTGCTGGTCGTGCACCTGGAAAATTTCCCGGCGCAGGACGACCCCACCGCGCTGTTGCGAGAGTCGGTGCGGCACTTCTTCGAATATAAGGCCGAGCTGACCCGCCGGGAGTTCAGGCGCCTAATCTCCCAGGGCCGGACCAGCCTGATCATCGGCTTGGTGTTCCTGGCCACGTGCCTGGCGGTCGGCGAGCTGATCCACCGCCACGGGTCGGGCCCGGTCCATCGGATCATCTACGAAGGGCTGCTGATCAGCGGGTGGGTCGCCATGTGGCGTCCGCTGCAGATTTTCCTTTACGAGTGGTGGCCCCTGCAGCGGCTGCGACGCGTGTACGAGAAGCTCAGCAAGATGCAGGTTCTGGTTCGACCCGTCACGCCGACCGGCGTGATTCACTCACCGACCTGACCCACCGATGCGCCTCGGACTCGCCTGTTTTTTTGGTTCCGCTTGATGGATAACCCCGCGTCCGCCTGGGCGATCCGGGTATACCACGACATGCAAGCCACCTCGGGGATTTGAACCCCGGACCCATGCTTTACGAAAGCATTGCTCTACCGCTGAGCTAAGGTGGCACGCCCCACTGGGGAGGGGGCTCGCTCGAAACGAAGAGTAGAAACAATCCCGCTGCTTTTCAACCCTTCAGAAGCATCTCTGCCGCCGACGCCCCAGCCCCGAAAAAGTATCCCGCCCATGAGACCACAACCGACGACCAGCCTGGAGCATCTTTTCGTTTGGACATCGCGTTGCTCGGATTGGGGGAGCTGGGGGCAGAGCGCAACGACGCTCCCGGCATTGGCAGTCGGTCGCTTCAATCCATCACATCCAAGCCGAGCTTCATCGCGATATACCCAAACGAACCAGCGCCCTGGATGCTATACTTTGCAGCGGGAACCGATCGGTCGAGGGATTATTGCACTCTTCGGAGGGCGGGAACGCAACAAGTCCAATTTGTGGCGGGGGGCGTTGACTCGGGGCTTCTGCCCTTGGAGGATATGGAGATGTCATCGAAAAAAAGCCCTTCGGCCCCCAAGGTCCCTCACACACCTCAGTCGAAGTCAGCGCCTCAATCTCACCCCTCCAACGGAGCTCGTAGCGCCGAACCCATGCAGACCCTGCCGCTGACCGAGATCAACAAGCAATTCGACACGCTCCGGATTGCTGAGCGGTGCTTCGAGTCAGCCGCCCTCTTTGCCCTGTTCGAGCTGGGGGTGTTCAAGGCCTTGGCAGGGGGTCCGCAGACCCTCCAGCAACTGCACCGCGTTGTCGGGGGAGACTTGGAATCTCTCCAAGCCGCGTTGAACGCCGCGGTCGCCTTGAAAGTCCTCACCAAGGAGAACGATCGCTACGGCGCCCACCCCTCCCTGGTGGAATGCCTCGGTCGCGAGGATTCCCCCGCGTACCTGGGCGACTGGGTGGCGTTCCTCCACGCTGTGGCCGGCCCGCTGATGTCGATGGGGAACGCCATCCGCACGGGCAAGCCCATCGAAACCCTGTTCGAGGACGTGCACGGTGACTCGGTCGCCTCCCGCCGGATGACCAAGGCGATGCACACCTTCGCCCGCACCCGCGGCATCGAAGTGATCGACCGCGTGGATTTCTCGCAGACCCACCGCCTGCTCGACCTGGGCTGCGGCCCCGGCACGTACTCCCTGGCGATCGTCCAGCGCTTCCCGCAGGTCCACGCCACGCTGCTGGACCTGCCCGGCCCGATCGAGGAAGCCCGACGCATCGTGGCGGAGCGAGGCATGACCGGCAAGGTCGAACTCGTCGCCGCTGACGCCTTCCGGTGGGACCCCCCGGAGCCCTTCGATACGATCCTGGTCTCCAATATCCTTCACATGCTCGGGCCGGACCTATCGCAGAAGCTGCTTCACCGGGCACTGGGGTTCCTGGCCCCCGGTGGGCGCTTGATTGTCCAGGCGCAGTTCCTCAACGACGACCTCACATCGCCGCGCTGGCCCACACTGCTGAACCTGATGATGCTCGTGGGCACCGATCACGGGCGCAACCACGCTTTCGGCGAAACCGCCCAGTGGATGCGCCAAGCCGGCTTTACCGACGTGGAGCTGCTCCGCATGTCCCCGTGGAATGTCAACAGCTGCCTGATCGGGTACAAAGCCAGGGCGTGACCGCCGCCTTGACCCGCCCCTGTGGCCGAGCCTCGCTGTGAGATGTTGAACTACACGGCGCCTTTCCTGCAGGAAAAGGAAAGGCCCTCACAACGGACAGCGACGCGCTACAGGCCCAGCCACCGCGCCACGATGTTCCTGTGGATCTCCGAGGTCCCGGAGTAGATCGTCGAGGCGATCGCGTCGCGGAGCACCCGCTCGACCCCCGTCGACGTCCAATACCCGATCGCCCCGTGCACCTGGATGCACTGGCGCGCCACCTCGACGTACGCCTCGCTGACGTACGCCTTGACCATCGAGGACTCCATCGACGCGCCCATCGACTTCTGCAGGTTCGACGCCGCTTTGTACACCAGCAGCCGCGACGCCTCGAGCAGCATCTTCATGTCCACGATCTTGTGCGCGATGGCCTGGTGCTTGCCGATCGTTTGGCCGCCTTGCTTGCGCATCCGCGCGTAACGGATGGTCTTCTCCAGGACGCGCTGCATCGTCCCTACGTGGCTGGCAAACAGCGTGACGCGTTCCCAGTCCATCGCCACGTTGAACACCTGCCCCCCGCCCCCGACCCCGCCCAGGATGTTTTCTGCCGGAACGCGGACGTTGTTGAGCTTAAACCCACCGAGCGGCATCGTCCGCAGGCCCATCTTGGAAACGGGCGGCAGAATCTCCAAGCCGGGCGTGCCCTTTTCGATTAGGAGCGCGGTGATCCCCCCGTGGAAACCCTTGTTTTTGTCCGTCACCGCGAAGATGTTGAATAGCTCGGAGGTCGTCGTGCAGGAGATGTTTCGCTTCTCACCGTTGACGATGTAGTAGTCGCCGTCTCGGACCGCGGTGGTGGTTAGCGCGGCGAACGCGTCCGATCCCGCGTTCGGCTCGGTGATCGCCCCGATCGCCGGCATCTGCCCGGTGGCGACCCGCTTGAGGTACTTCGCCTTCTGAGCCTCCGTGCCCAACTTCCACAGCACCACCGACGCGGTGGCCATGTGCGCCCCGAGGCTGAAGATCAGGCCCGAGTCCTCACAGCCGTACCCCAACGCCTCCATCGCGATCATGGTCGAGATGTAGTCGAGGCCTCGGCCGCCGTACTCCTGCGGCACCGGGAGCCCGGCCATCCCCTTCTCGCAGGCTTTCTTCCACTGTTCGTGCGAAAACCGCTCCTCCCGGTCACGCGCTTCGATGTCCCCGTTGAGCTCCTTCCGGGCGAACTCAACAACTTCCTCATACAACTGCTTCTGCTCGGGCGTAAAGTCGAGATCCATCGATCTTGGCTCCCTATATCACCGCACCACGGAAACAACCCAGCCCTCCCGCAAGAGGGAGGCATCCCTCTCTCTTGGGGCCCCAAAGCGACCTCACGACCGAGCGATCGGCCACGCCCCCGGCCACGGCCCACGCACCCAGCGGATCGGACCGCTCTATCCTTAATCGATCGGAATATCGCTCAAGGCTTGTTTAAAGACGTTCGAGTCTGGAGACGCCTCGATCTCCCGGATGAACTTCCGCATGGCCTTGAGCACCGGCACGTCGTCGCGGTTGTAGACCTCGCCCTGGAGCAACTGCAGCACCTGGATGCGGTGCTCCTTCGAGCTGATGAAGTACGTAAACAATGGCAGCAGCTTGTAATACATCCGGATGAACTCGTACCAGATCGCCACCCCGCCGCGCACCTTCTCCTCATAGGGCTTGAACATCTGCTCGCTGAAGTCGCCGGTTTCGAAACCCTTGACGATCTGCTCGCTGGCGTACTTGGCGCTGTACAGGGCCACGCTGACGCCGGAGGAGAAGATCGGATCGACGAACCGGGCCGCGTCGCCGATGAGCACCCAGCCGTTCCCGCAGAACCGCTCCATGCAGTAGCTGTAGTCGCCCTCCGATTTCAACTCGTTGACCCGCTTGGCGTTCCGCATGGCGCGGGCCAGCTCGGGCGTCGACCTTAGGTGCTCATAGAACCACTTGTCCGAGTCCAGGCGGGACTCGCGGAACACCTCCTTCTCCGCCACCACCCCCACCGAGGTGACCTTGTCCGTGATCGGGATCTGCCACACCCACCCGCGCTTCACCGGCAGGAAGTAGATGTGGATGAAGTCCGCCGACACCTCCGTCCCGCGGTCGACGCCCTCGAACCACGCGTGCACCGCGAACTGGTTGAAGATCGGGTCGTTGATCTTCAGGTCCAGCTGCCGACCGAGCACCGTCTTGCGGCCGCTGGCGTCCACTACCACCGACGCCGGCACGTCGAACGTGTGCCCCATCGCCTGCACCCGCACGCCGCACGCCCGGTCGCCGTCGAACAGCACCTCCCGCACGTGCACGCCCTGGTACACCTCCGAGCCGAAGCCCTGCGCGTGCTTGAGCAGCAGCAGGTCCAGCTTCGACCGGTCCACGTGATACGTGTAGTCCTGGTTCACCCCGGGCTGCGGGAACTCCCTAAACTCGATCGCGAACTCGCCCTCTTTCTGTGGCGGGTGCCACGCCGCCCCGTACTTCCTCACGAACCCCTCGCGCTCCATCACCTTTAGGAAGTCCAGGTCCTTGAACACGCGGGTCGTCGAGGTCACCATCGACTCACCCACGTGCGCCCGGGGGTGGATGGCGCTTTCGAGGATCATGTTCTTGATCCCCGCCTTTGACAGATAACACCCCAGCGCCGAACCCGCCGGCCCACCACCGATGACGACCACGCCCGGCTTGGCATCCGCGTTCTTAATCATGGCCCGAGCCCCTTTACCCCGGCCTCCCCATCGCCGCCCTTGAACGATCAACCCGCGCGATCCATGCCCGCTACTCCATCGCTTTCAGCCGCTGATAATCGATCTTATCGGTCGAGGTGGTCGGCAAAGACCCCAGCACCGAAAACAGGTCCGGCACCATGTAGATCGGGAGGTTCTCCGAGCAGAACTTCTTGAGCCCGAT
>JAJUHR010000148.1 GCA_029267795.1 Planctomycetota bacterium | reverse complement strand
TGCAAGGCCTCGGGCGGCGACGCCGCATCCGTGTGGCATAGCTGCGCTTCAGGCACCGCGCGCTTCACCTCGGGCCAAACCCGCCGGGTGAATCGCCCCAGCGCCCAGCGCGCCGGCCGGTGGCTCCAATCGGCGTGGACCACCAGCCGCGGTGGGGGCACCCGCCCGTCACCCATCCCACCCCCAGCTTCTTCCGGGGGTTCCGGGGGGACCGCCAGCTCGAACCGACTCAAGTCGATCGTGTGCGGCAGCAGGACCATCCGCCCCCGATCGCCCGGAAACCGCGTCCCCCGGTACCGCCTGCTCAGCGTCAGGATGTCGCACCTGTCCGCCAGCGACCGCTCCATCCGGTCGTACAACCGGGCCTGCCTCCTGTACCACGCCCCCCATAAACCGCTATGAAGTTCCGCCCGGCGGCGCATCAGCAGGCTTCGCGGCACGTGCAGGTCGCAGACCCGCTTACGCGCGTCCACGCACATCGCCTGCTCCCACAGCGCCGGGTGGGTGCAAATCACGACGTCGAACCGTGCCCGCTGGCACAGACCTTCGATCAAGCCCTCCAGGCTGTGGCACCACCGCGCCGCGTCGCCCTTCGGGCCGTTCACAGCTCCCACCGACCGCCCCACCGCCCGTCGCCGCAGGCTCACCGGCTCCAATGCGATCCGCTCGGCCAGAAGGTTCACGTCCCGCCACTGCGACAGGTTCACCGGACCGTCCCACAGGCACGCCACGTGCACCCGGTGCCAGCGCGACGCCAGCCGCAGCAACTGCCACGCCCGGCTACGGCCCGTGTTGCCCAACGCGTCAGGAAAGCAGTGGCAGATCAACAGCAGATTCGGCCGTTCCGCTTGGCCTTTCATCTCCATCGGAATGCTCCCCTGAAGGTCGAGCCTCGCTCCGATCATCGAATCTCCCAAGCCGCCCCGTTGCCGATCCATCACGCTCAGTTCCAGGGGTCGACAGCGGATCGTCAAACACACCCATGCCAGCCCTTTCCATGTCGTGCCTTCTAGGCCGGTTCAAGCCGCCTCGGCAGCTCGGAAATACCGGTAGTGGTACCCGTACCTCGAACGCAGCAGCGGCGGGGCGCCGCGCTGCTGATCGGTCGCGATCACGCCCGAGACCTTCGCGTTGTAACTGCCCAGCACACGCACCGCCTGGGCCACGAGCATCTTCGGCGTCTTGCCCATCCGCGCCACCATCAGCACGTCGTCCGCCTGCGCCCCGACGATCCCCGCGTCCGCCACCTGAATCACCGGCGGCGTGTCCACAACAACGTGATCGAACTTGCTCCGCAGGGCGTTCAACAGCGTCTTCATCAGCGGGCTGGACAGCAACTGCACCGCCTGCGCATGGGCGGACCGGCCGGCGGCAATCACGTGCACCCGCCCCCCGGCCACCGACTGGATCACCTGCGACAGGTTCGCCTGCCGCTCCAGCAGGCCCACCAGCCCCGGGGTCTCCGGCAAACCCAGCAGCTTCTTGAACTGCGGCAGCCGCAGGTCCGCCTCGATCACGATCGTCCGGCGGTTCCGCAGCTCCGCGAAGCTGAACCCCACGTTCAGGCTCGTGATCGTCTTGCCCTCCTGAGGCGTGGCGCTGGTGATCACGTGGATCAAATGACGCGCCTCACGCCACCGCGACAGCAGGCTCGTGCGGATCGCCCGGTACTCCTCCGCCACGATGCCCTCCGGCTCGGTCAGCGCCAGCAGCCGGTCATCGATCCCCCGCACGTCGATCGAGGCCGCCGCGTGCCCAGGATTGATACGGATCGGCGACACCGACGGCTGCCCAGCCGTCGCCAACGCTTCCTCCGCCGATGCCGACTCGGTGATCTTCAGCGTCCGCGGCGCCCCCTGTGGCGGTGGCGGCTCAGACCCCCAACCCCCGGCGTCGGGCGGATTCCCTCGGTTGCGGTCATCGGCGTCGAATGGGTATCCCATGTGCTCACCCCGCTAGGATCAAAGTGCGTGCGGCCTCCAGCCCTCCGGGCTTCGGGTCCCCGCCACCGAGCGACCAAACCTCGGTCGCCCGGTCGACTATCTGGGGCTCGATCCACCGGCCCCGGCTCGCCACGCCCCCCGACTACCACCAGCGACGCACACCACCGAACAACCGCCGGGACACGCCCAGCCTCAGCACCCCCCTCGGCACGCCGCTCACTCCTCGCTAGGCTTCGGCGGCACCCGCTCCGCATCGAGCAAGCTCCGCAGCAAGAACTGCGCCGGCGACTGCCTGAACTCCGCGAACTCCCGCGGCTTCTCCAGGTTCAGGTACAACAGCCCGGCCATCACCCCCAGCGTCGCCAGCATCGCCGCGGCGTTGATCGGGTATACCACCCTCCTGCGGAACCGTCGGGCGCGCTGCTCCTTCTTGGAGATGATCTCGCTGACCGTCCCGAACAGCGGCAGGTTCAGCGACTCGGCCATCTCCCCACCCCCGTAGTACGTCTCGTCGATGCGGTGCGCGAAGAACACGCTCAGCCCCCCGCTGGCCAGCCCCAGCGTCATCGCCGCCGCCAGCACCTGCGCCAGGTTCGGCGACACCGGCTTGCGGATCACCCCGCACGGTTGAATGAAGTCCATCCGGATGCCGCGGTCCCCGGACTCGGCCGTCAGGGCCATCTCCACCCGCCGCAGGTTGTCCTCCCAGAACGCCAGTTGACGCTGGGCCTCCTCGCTCTCACGCTGCAGCTTGCGGTACTCGCTGCGGATCGGCAGCAGCTTGGCCGATTCAGCGCTCAGCTGCTCCACGTGCCCACGGACTGCGGCGATCTGCTCCTCCAGCGAAGCCACCTCCGTGTTCGCCGTCGCCACCTGCAACTCCAGCTCCTGGTACTTGTGGTTCATCCGAACCTGGGTGCTGATCACGATCTCCTTCGGGGCCTTGGCGATCTCCTCTTGCAGACCCCGGATCTGCTCACCCAGCAACACCAGGTCCGGGTGGTCCGGCGTCATCTTGTACGCCCCCGTGTACAGCTCGATCTGATCCCGCAGCTGACGCACCTTCTGCTCCATCCGCGCCACCTCGGGGTTCGGCGCCGTCACAACTTCGGGCACCGTCCGCGGGGTCTGCTCCAGCATCTTCTGCAACTCCTGCACCCGCACCAGGGCCCCCTGCCGCTGGTGCTGAAGCATCATCAGCTGGCTCTGGGCGTCGGCCACCATCAGCTGGATGCCGTCGGGCCGGTCCGGCAGCATCTCCCCGTGCTTGATCTCGAAATCCAGCTTCCGATCCTCGATCTGCTCGATCTGCTCGTGGGCCCGCTGCACCTCCGAGCGGAAGAACCCCGCCGTGTGCCTCAGCCGCGCGTCGATCTGGCTCCGCGTCCGGTCGATGTAGTTCTGCACCAGCACGTTCACCACGGTCCGGGCTAGGTGCGCGTCCTCGTGGATCAGCGACACCCGCACCCGGTCGAGCTGGCTCGCCGAGATGTCGTAGCTGACGGTCGTCTTGCGGGCGATCTGCGCCTCGAACTCGTCCCAGTCCCAATCCCGCATCGCCTCGCGAACCTGCGGGTCCTGCGACTCCCCGAGCATCGCAAACAACTGCTCCATCGCCGGGTTCCCGGCCAACTCCTGCTCCAGCGACTGCTTCGGGTCCTGGAACGAATCCGGCGCCCCGCGATGGATGATCTCCGCCAGCACCATGTCGGTGCGACGCTCAAACACCGCCTCGGCCTTGTACTTGCGGGGCAGCAGCATGCTCGCCCCCAGCACGCCCGCGGTCACCACGAACGCCGGAAGGATGAACCGCCGCCGGTGACGCAGCAATACTTCCCACGCGTCCAGCAACGCCTTGGCTTGATTGTTGTGTCGGCTCATAGCTGATCCACTCCCACCACGCCGCCCGCCCGGGCCACGGCCCTTGGAGAACCCTCGCCTACCGCCCCTCCTCACGCCCGTACACCGTCCCCATCGTCGTTTCCTCGATGTCCGCCGGCCCCCGCACCGTCTGCGCCGCCGGCTGGATCGGCAGCAGCAACTGCTGCAGCGCCAGACCCACCGTCGCCAGGGCATTCGGCGGCACGTACACGATGTCCCCAGACTCCAGCACCGCGTCCAACGATGTGTCCCCCTCTTGCACCATCGCATCCAGATCGATCGTCATCCGCCGGATCAGTTGCCCGTCCTTGTTCGGCCGAACAATCTGAATCCGACTCGGGTCCGCCAGCCGCGTCGGCTGCGCCGCCGCCAACATCCCCAGCACCGAATTCGCCCCGTTGTACGGGTAAGGCCCCGGCGCGAACACCTCCCCGAACACATAGATCTTCTTGCTGTAAAAACCCACCACCCGCACCGTCACGTCAGCGTCTTCGTAATACTTCTGCGCCAACTTTTGCATTTCGGCGCTGACCTCCTCGCACGTCTTGCCCGCCACGAACACGTTGCCGATCAGCGGCGGCGTCACGTACCCGTCCGGCCGGATCCGCTCCGTATGGTTGGCCAACTCCCGCACCCGCTTGGACTCGACCTGAACCTCGTCCGGCGGCCCCATCCGGTATTCCTTGGCGCTGACCACCGGCCTCGGCTCCGCCAGGAACGCGCTGTAATCCGTGTACCGCTCGCAACCCCCGGTCCCCAGCGGCAACGCCACCGTCAAGGCCATCGGCAGGGCCCAGCGGACCAGCTCCACGCCTGTCTCGATCCTCTTCATGTTCAAGCCCTTCAAGCCCCGCGACCCCCGCTTCGACCTCACACCGCCGCCCGATCCCACACCTTGGGGATCGTCGCCATCAGCAATCGCACCTCCCCCCACACCGACCGCCCACGCAGGTACCGCACGTCGTACGCAAACTTCTGCCTCGCCCCGGCCAGGTCGTTCGTGTACCCGTTGCACACCTGCGCCAGGCCCGTCAGCCCCGGCTTCGACTCCAAACGCCGCTCGATGTCCGGGATCGCCGGCCTCAACCGCTCGAAAATCTCCGGCCGCTCCGGCCTCGGCCCCACCAGGCTCATCTGTCCCCGCAGGATGTTCCACAGCTGCGGCAGCTCGTCCGCGTGGCTCTTGCGCATCCACCCGCACCCCGGCAGCACCCGCGGGTCGTTCCGCGACGCAAACCGCGCCCGCCCGTCACCCTCCGCGTCCAGGCTCATCGTCCGCAGCTTGTACAGCCGAAACATCCACCCTTCCCGACCCACACGCCACTGCCGATACAGCACCGGCCCCCCGTCCACCGCCTTGATCCACAGCGCCGCCACCCCCAGCACCGGCCAGCAGAT
>JAJUHR010000117.1 GCA_029267795.1 Planctomycetota bacterium | reverse complement strand
CCAGCCCGCTCCGTGCGTGTCACGCGTGCCCGAGGACGCTTGCCAGTGTGGTTCCGGCCAGCTTGTCACGCTGGGCCGCGTAAAGCTTCTCCACGAGTTCCCATTCGGCGCCCCGTTTTGGTTTGCCGTCGCCTGGGAGCGTCAGCCGGTGGGCCAGCTCGAGTACGCGCTGCATCGGGATGTCCTGCGGTGGCAGCGCCGGCACGTACCCCTCGTACTTCCCGTCCGATCCGACCGCCCGGCGGACCAGCCCGGCTTCTTCCAGCTTCCCACCCATCCGCAGCACTACCTCGCCGGGCAGCCCCAGCTCGCGTGCCAGCGCCTCCGTGCGCGACACCTCCCCACCGGTAAACGCCCGGCCGATCGCGACCATCATCGGCATCAGCCACTGGGGGTCGAACAGCCGCCCGGCCGCCTGCGCCTCGGCCGCCTTGCGGAAATGCCCTTCGGCCACCGACTGGGCTGTGTAGGTCAGCTCGAGACCGAAAAGCACGATCCACCAAGTGAGGTACACCCACAGCAGGAACAACGGGATCAGCCCCAGGGACCCATACAGCACCGAGTAGCCGACCGCCTTTTTGACGTAAAGCTGAAACCCCCATTTGCTGGCCTCCCACATGACCGCTGCCACGAACGCTCCGGTCAAAGCTGCGGTGGGGCGCACACGGGCGTTGGGCATCAGCAGGTACAACAGGAATAGCAGCAGCCAGCTCGCCAGCAGGGCCGTCAGTCCGCTGAGCGACGCGATCAGCCCGATCGTCCCTGAACCCGCTCCCCATCGCTGCGCCCAACCCGTCAGCGCCCCCGCGACGGACAGGCTCACGAGCAGCAGCACCGGACCAAGAGTGACGATGGCCCAGTATGTTGCGATGCGCGCATGCCATGGCCGGCCGTGCGGGCAGTGATAAATCTTGTTGAAACTCTGCTCCACGGTGACCACCAGCGACAGCCCTGCCCAGATCAGCAGCGCCAGCCCTGCCGCGCCGATGCTGCCTTGGTTGATGTTCGATATCTTCTCGGTGAGGTCCCGGATCACTTTGTCGATGCTCGCTCGCAGCTGCTGCGAGGTCTGCTGCGCGACCGCGGGTTCTTGACCCGAGGCGTTGGGTGTCGCCGCCGCGGCCGCCCCATCGCCTTGTTCTGCCGATGTCTCCGCGCTATCGCTTGGCAGAGCGATCGTCGTCAGCCCCATGTAGTCATAGATGTGGGCTTCGAGCGTCTCTCGCAGTTGGTCGAACCCTACGAAGGCGCGGAACACCAGCAGCGCCAGCACCATCAGCGGGACGAGGCTGAAGATCGTGCGGTAGGTCAGGGCCGCGGCCATCTGCGACGCGTCGTTACGCAGCAGCTCCCCGGCGCAGTGCCAGGCCACCTGTGCTGCGTAGCGGGCGGCGCGTTCCAAGCGGCCCAGCTCGCCCCGCGGCTCGGTCACCCATCGTTGTAACCAATCGAACAGCTGTTGGACCATCGCGTTGTGCCGCTGCCGAGCCTTGGTCGTACCGGTTAAGGCGGGTCGTACCCGCACCCGCCCCACGGGTGGCACCGCCCGACCCGCCGCAGCCCTCGCCACACCCCGGGCCAGGCGCCATACTTGCGTATCGACGCAACCATGTACTGGCTGCAACTGGGTTGGTAGCGGCATTGGCCGCCCAACACCGGCCGAAGCGTCGCTTGGTATAGGCGGACGATCAAGATCAGGGCCCACGCCACGGGGCCTACCCGCCCGCACCCCGGTCCGGCGTCCCCTCCGTCAACCGGTTTGCCGTACGTGGCTTGCTCAACCGACGCTCCCATTCCAGGTGCACTCCTCGGATGCCTGTAAGCAGCAGTCGCTGGTAATCCGCCAGGGTCGCGGGTTGGTGCGCCCGGACCACCACCACCAGATCGTACCCGTATGGCCAGTCGTGCTGTCCCAGCCGGAACGCCTCGCGTAGCAGCCGTTTGATCCGGTTCCGCACCACCGCGGTGCCGACCTTCCCGGATACGACCAACCCCAACCGCAGGCCCGATAGCCCGTTCGGCCGTCCGAGCACCGAGATCGGCCCGACGTCCCGGCGGCAGCGTGCCGCGAACACCCGTTCAAACGCTCGCCGACCCGATAACCGGTGCGACCGCCCGAACCCGTATCGTTTTTGCTTGGCCGCACCCATGGCATGCCCAGCCCATGCGCAGCGGTCGGGGAGCGTGGTCGAAGCCACCCCAATCCACGTTCACCCTTCGGCGCCGCCCTGTTCCACGGATCGGATGCCCGAGGCCTCGACCGACTGCGCTACGCCCATCCCGATCGTACATCCCATCATGCCCGCTGACACGTAGTGCACAGGCAACGCCAGCGCCAGCCCGGGGAATTCGCCGCGGAACACGGCCTGCAGGACTTGTTCGTGACCGTTGAAACGCTGCAGCACGTATGCGTACGCGCCCGCAGCCACGACAGCGGGGGCAAACAGCACCGGCACGGGATTAGTTTGAGGAAAGATCATCTGGGCCGCGAAACCCCCGACGCCGAATGCTACAACCAGGCCCCCGATAACCTGACCGGTATCGCTGTTGCGGATCAGCACCGAGGCCAGGACCGCCCCACCCACGGCACAAACCAATCCGGCGCCCAGGGCTTTGAGGCCCGGCAGCTTGATGTCCGTGTCCGTTCCCAAGTGGTCCTGGAACGCCAACGCCGGCCAGCGCACCCGCAGCGGCGAACGCAGAAACCCCACCAGGATCAGCATCACCGCCACGCCCATCTGCCAGATCACCGTCTCGATCATCAGCCCGCCGTACGCCGCCGGTAGTTGCTCGCGGCGCATCCACCCGTCGATCGAACCGCCCGCCCCCGCCAGCACAGACAAGGCCGCGGCCACGGCGAAAAACCCAGACAAAGGGTTGCCCAGCACCGAGACGAACAGCCCCAGCCCCAGCGTGGGCAGCCCGATCACCGCCGCCATCGCCGACGACCCGACGACCCCCATCGCCGAGGACGCCAGGCTGATCCCCGACGACCCGTCTGCGGCGCGCAGCAAACCCAGGACGAGCAGCCACCCCGCCCCGCCGATTGCCACGGCTAGCACGATCACGATCCGTTGTCGTATCGAAGGGAACATCTCGAATCCTTCTTGAAAAAATGCCGGGCTTTAGCACACCGGCCTTAGCCAGCCAGCTCACTCACAGCCAATCGAGCAGACGATCCGCGAAGTAAGTCACGATCAGGTCCGCCCCGGCGCGCTTGATCGCGTAAGTGGTTTCCAGCACGGTCGGTTTCAAATCCAGCCACCCGCGGTCTGCCGCGGCCTGGAGCATCGCATACTCCCCGCTGACGTGGTATGCCGCCACCGGCACGCTGCACGCGTGGCGCACTTGGTGCACGATGTCGAGGTACGTGGCTGCGGGTTTGACCATCACCATGTCGGCGCCCTGGGCCAGATCGGCTTCCAGCTCGGTCCGCCACTCCCGCGACCGCCGGAAGTCCATCTGGTAGCCCTTGCGGTCACCGAATTTCATGCCGCCCTCGCCGGCCTCGCGGAACGGGCCGTAAAAATTCGACGCGTACTTGATGCTGTACGCCAGGATCGCCACCTCACCGAACCCAGCCTGGTCCAAGGCTGTGCGGATCGCGCCGACCTGCCCGTCCATCATGCCCGAAGGGGCCACGACGTCCGCGCCGCATTGGGCCTGTATCCGTGCCACTTCGCCCAACACCTCGAGCGTACGGTCGTTGTCCACGGCCGCGGTCTCCCCGCGGCCGTGGATGACCCCGCAATGGCCGTGGTCGGTGTACTCGCACAGGCACAGGTCGGCGTACATCAGCACGTCCAGGCCCGCTTGGCGCACCGCCGCCAGCGTCCGGTTTACGGGCGCCTCTGGGGAAGCCGCGTAGCTGCCGCGCTCGTCCTTTCTGGCCGGGGGGGTCACCCCGAACAGGATGAACTGGCGCAGGCCGCGAGCTGACAGTCCGCGGATCAAACTTACCGCCGCGTCCACCGGGAGCTGGTTGACCCCGGGCATCGACGCCACCGGCTTGGGCTCGCGCAGATCGGAAACGAAAAGCGGCAAGATCAAGTCGTCCGGACGCGCCACCACGTCCGCCACCGCGTCGCGGATACGCGGGCTTCGCCGCAATCGCCGCGGCCGCTGAATGGGGAAACCGTCCGAACCCATGCGCTCCATGTTACCAGCCGGTCAGACCCCCACGGGCGTGAACAGGGCTTTGTGGGTCAGCACAAACGCGTAAGCGATCAGCGCGGCCAGCACCCCCAGGGTTAGCCCGAAGCGGGCCTGGGTCTGGTGCATCGTGGCGGCCACCGGGTTGGTTTGGCCTCGATAGACCCAAAACACCAGCACCGCAGCTCCCACGGCCGCCGGGCATAGCAGCAACAGGATCACCGGCAGCCAGCGATCCGGGTAGGGCAGCACCCAGAGCAGGCCGGCGCCAACGAGGGCAAACAACCCCGCCCAAGCGCTGCCGATTGCTAACCAGGGCGCCCAACCGGCGTACGCAACGGGGTCCTTCCGTGGCAATCGCCACATAAACCATAGCATCGAGGCGACCAGGGCCGCTGAGGCGAGCAACTGCAAGGTCAGCAGCGTGATCGGGCTGAGGTTGGCCTGAGGGTCGGGCATGATGAGGGGGGAGGTGTTGGGTTATTCAGGGCGGGCCGGCATACACGGCTTCGGTGGTGCAGGTCTCGCGGACGCGGACCTTGGTAAGCAGCGGCAAGCCGGGCTTGAGCTTGTCGTAGATCCATTTCGCCAGGTTCTCAGCGGTGGGGTTGGACAAGCCTTCGAGGTCGTTGAGCAGGCGGTGGTCGAGCTGGTCTTTGATCGGGTCGATCACAGCGGCGATCTCGTTGTAATCGACCAAGTAGCCGCGGTCGGCGGGCACGGGGCCGGCGACGACGACGTCGACCTGGAAGGAGTGGCCGTGGAGCCGGCGACACTTGTGGGCGGGTGGGAACGTCGGCAGCCAGTGGGCGGCTTCGAAGCGAAAGCTTTTGGTCAGTTTAACGTACACCTAGACACCTCGGGTTGCCGGGTCCCAGATGATCTTGTGCAGCTGGGGCTGCAGGCGCACGGATAGCCGGTCGGCCAGGATCCATTCGGTCAAGTGCCGCAGGTCCAGGCCCTCGACGCCGGGGATCTCCGCGCCGGGCGGGTGGGGCGACGCGGGGCTCAGCAGCACGGCGTGGACGCGTTGGTCCAGGTGGTGCGTGCGGATCACGTCGCGGGCCCAGAAGTAATCGTCGCGGTCACAGAGGACGAACTTCACCTCGTCGCGGCGGGTCAGGTGCTCGATGTTGGACCAGAGGTTGCGGTCCGATTCTCCGCTGCTGGGGGTTTTCAGGTCCATGATGCGGATGGCGCGGCTGTCGCAGGCGGCGATATCGCAGGCCCCGCTGGTCTCGATCAGGACCGTGTGGCCAGCGTCGCAGAGGCGGGCGATCAGCGGGTGGACGGCCGGCTGCAGCAGCGGCTCGCCCCCGGTGATCTCGACCAGAGGGCAGTTGAAGCCGGCGACCTCGGCGAGCAGGTCATTAAGGGTACGGCGTGTTCCCTGGTAAAAGGCGTACTCGGTGTCGCAGTACCGGCAACGGAGGTGGCAGCCGGTCAGGCGGATGAACACGCACGGGCACCCGGCCCGGGTGCTTTCGCCCTGGATGGAAAAGAATACCTCGTTGACCTGGAGCGTGTCCTTCATCGGGAGTCAGGCAGGGCTAAGGACCGGGGGCTCGGCCGGTTTCGTCCTGGTTGCGGCGGCGTCGGGCAGGCGGCGGAGGAGATCATGGATCGTCTGACCAAGCACCGGGTGCACCACGTGCGGTGCGATATCGGCCAGGGGCTTGAGGACAAACCATCGCTCGTGCATGCGCGGGTGGGGGATCACCAGCTCGGCGGTGGTGATGACCTGTTGATTGTAGAGGAGCAGATCCAGGTCGAGCGTGCGGGGTCCCCAGGGGATCCGCTGGGGGTGAGGCGGGCGGCCGGCGGCGTGCTCGATGGCGGTCAGGTGCGCGAGCAGCTCGATCGGGGGCAGGGCGGTTTCGAGGCGGGCGGCGGCGTTGAGGTACCGACCTTGGGGGATCGGGCCGACGGGGTTGGTCTCGT
>JAJUHR010000023.1 GCA_029267795.1 Planctomycetota bacterium | reverse complement strand
TCATGTTGTCGCCGCAGTTCCAGAGCACCGGCACGCTCTACCTCGACGAGCAGCTGAGCAACCAGAAAGCCAACTCCCTCGTCGAGGCGTTCCCCTTGCTGGGCAGCAACGGCAACTCCGAGTCCCAACAGGCGATCGTACAGAGCAAGCAGCTGGCGATCCGAGTGATCCAGCACCTGGGGCTCAACGCCGAGTTGCAAGGCCCAGCGGAATACCTCCCCGGCCGTCCCCCGTTCTGGCGCTGGAAGCTGGACCCCGACCCCAAGCAGCACTTCGCCAGGGGCCTGGTGGTGCGGGACTGCCGGACCAAGCCCGACGTCTTTGAGCCCGTGGAATACACGCTGCGGTTTTTGCAGGGTGGGCGGTTCGAGGTGGTCGCGCCCGAGGGGCAAACCGTCGCCCAGGCCGCTTTGGGCGAGGAAACCCAAACGCCTCACTTTGGGTTCGTGTTAGAGCACCTTGGTGACCACCCGCCCCCGGCGGACACCACCTTGGTCCTGAAGGTCTGCCCCCCGCAGGCCGTGCTGGACGATTTCTTCGAATCCCTGTCCGTGGGCGGGGTCGGCCGGTTCTCGTGGGAAAGCAACATCATCAACATCACGTTCTCCGCGCGGTCGCCTTACATCGCCCAGCAGGTCGTCAGCGAGCTGATGGACGGCTACATCAACCTGACGCAGAACTGGGCCACCTCGGTCTCCCGGGCGACGCTGCAGTTCGTGTCCGAGCAGCTGGACGAGATCCGGCAGGACATGGAGAAGGCCTCGAACCGCCTGGCGGAATATCAGAAGGAATCCGGCCTGATCCAGCTGGAGCCGCAACTCGAGGCCGAGCTGGAGACGATGGTCGGCTTCGAGGTGGCGTTGCGCCAGGAGCAGCTGAAGCTGTTCCAGTTGAGGCAGCTGGAGGAAAGCCTCGAGGCCGGCACGCCGGACTTTTCGCTGCTGGCCACGGTGGACGACCCGCTGATCCAATCGCTGGCCGAGAAGCTGGCCGAGCTGAACTCCCAGATCGCCGCGACGCAGGCCCAATTCCAGGGCGACTACCCGCCCCTGCAGCAGGCCCTGCACGCCCGCGGGGCGCTGCTGAGCGACTTGGCGGCGGCGGTGCGCCGCAACGTCGAAAAAGCCGAACGTAGCGAGAGGCAACTGACCGGAACGGTGGGGTCGTACAAGGATCGCTTGGCGGAGCTGCCAGCCCGCAGCCGCTCCCTGGTGGAGCTGTTCCGCGCCAACAAGACCTTCGAAGACCTGTACTCCGAACTGCTGCAGGAAAAGCAGCGGGCCAAGATCGCCGAGGCTAGCACGCTCTCGAACATCCGGGTGGTCGACCTGCCCCTGCTGCCGGTGGACACCAGCGCTCCGCGGCTGATGCTGATCGTGGGGGCCGGCGGCGCGATGGGATTTGCGCTGGCGCTGGCGGCGGTGCTGCTACCGCGGCTTTGGATCCACTGGTACTCGACCGTGGAAGAGGTCAAGCAGGAGTTCGATGAACCGGTCTTCGCCGTCATCCCCTACCGCGGCCGCAAGGCCAACCGCCCCCGGCAGGAGCTGCTCGAAACCATCCCGCAAAGCCCCTACGCCGAAGCGATGCGGCTGCTGCGCTCGAACCTGTTGCATACGATGGCGGGCAAGAAACAGCAGATGGTCTTAGTCACCAGCGCGATGCCGCAGGACGGGAAATCGTCGATCGCCAGCAACCTGGCCTGCAGCTTGATCAAGACCGAACGTGTCGAGCGTGTGTTGATCATCGACGCGGACATGCACAAGCCGGTGCTCCACGCGATCTTCCAGCTGCCACAGGCCCCGGGGCTTTCCAACTACCTCAACGGCGAGGCCACGCTGGAGCAGGTCATCCAGAAACTCGCTCTGCCGGACGGCCACACGGTGGACGTCATCTCCGCCGGCCCCGTCCCCCCTGCACCTGTGGACTTGGTCGAAACCCAGGCGATGCAGCAGCTGCTGCGGCACGCGCAGGAGAACTACACGTTCACCATCATCGACTCGCCGCCGTACCCCCTGGCGACGACCGCGTCGGTGCTGGCGCCGAGGGTGGACCGGATCCTGACGGTGTGCCGAATCGGCCGAACGAACCGGCACATGTACCGCCGTCATATCGAGGAGCTGTCGGGTCTCAATAAACACCTGGGATTGGTGCTGAACATCGGCTTAAGCCGCACTCAGGCACACGTCTATGGCTATGGCTACGGGTACGGCTACGGCTATGGGTACGGATATGGCTACGGGAACGGCCAGGGCGCCGAGGCGGGTGCGAACGGCAACGGCCGAAGCACGGGGGCGGAGGGATCCCATGGCAACGGCCACCCCTCCCGGAGCCGCCACCTGGTCCGCCGGCTCTTCTCTTCCCGGCCGCTATCTTCCCGCTCCGACTTCCCATCAGAAAAACCGTAACGCGTTACACAGCGACCATCGAAGCCATGCGATTCCGCCCGCCACCACGCCGTTCATCGCCGGCCCTGACGCCGCAGGCGGTCTTGTGGGACGTGCACAACCACCTGCTCTTTCAGGTGGACGATGGGGTGCGCGACGTGGGCGAATCCCTGCAAGGCGTGGCCCTGCTTCGCGACCTGGGATACCGTGGCGCCGTCGTCACGCCGCACATCTACCGCGAGGTGTTTGACAACGACGAGGCCATGCTCATCGAGCGTTTCGAACGGATGCTCAGCCACATCGCCGAGGTCTATCCGGATTTTCGCCTGCAACTGGGGGCCGAGTACATGTTGGACGAGTCCCTGCTGGACCGCCTGTACCACAACCCCGCCAGGCTCCTGCGGTTCGGGCCGCAGCGATCCCACGTGCTGGTGGAGCTACCGGTCACCTCGGAACCCCTGTTCCTCAGCGAGTTCCTGGACGAATGCCACCGGCAGGGTCTGCGGCCGATCGTCGCTCACGCGGAGCGGTATCGCTTCGTCGCGGAGGACGAGCAGGGGATGGCCCGTGTTCAGAGTTGGCGCAGCCGCGGAGCGCTGATCCAAATGAACCTCGAGTCGCTCGTGGGGCGCGACGGCCGAACCGCCCAACGCTTGGCACGGATGCTCTGGCAAGCCGCGCTGATCGATATCGTCGGCAGCGACATGCACCGGCCGCACCTGGCAAGCAAGACGCTCGCGCGGGCGTGGGACGCCCTGGTGCGCAGCGGCGGCAGTTTCGACCCTTCGCGCCAGCGGTCGCTGATCGCGCACGACGCGGCCTCGAACGAGCTCGAACCCCGGTCGCCCGTGGGGACCTAGACGCGCGAACGCACGCCCTAGCCTTTCAACTCGGGGGAGCGCCATCCCCTTCGAAACACCGATGCCCCCAATCACGCCACGCAAAACGCTGCTGATCGTCAGCCAGGTCTACGTGCCCGATTCGGCGGCCGTGGGGCAGTACCTCGCGGACGTGGCCACCCGGATGGTGCAACGGGGTTACCGCGTCGTGGTCCTGACGGCCGACCGGGGCTACGACGACCCTTCGGTCCGATACCCCCGGCGGGAGGTGATCGACGGGGTGCAGGTGCGACGCTTGCCCTTTTCCTCCTTCGGCAAGGGATCGCTGCTGACGCGGCTCATCGGCGGGGGCCTGTTCATCGTCCAAGCGGTGGCGCGGGGCCTGTTCACCCGAAGGCTGTCGTGCCTGCTGGTCAGCACCTCACCGCCACTGTGTCCGATCGCAGCCCTGATCCTTGGCGTGCTGCGCCGGGTCCCGATCAAGTACTGGGTCATGGACCTGAACCCCGACCAGGTCGTGGCGCTGGGGCACATGCCCGCCACCGCGCTGCCGGTGCGGCTGTTCAACGCCCTGAACCGCCTGATCCTGGGGCGCGCCGCCGACCTGATCGTGCTGGACCGCTTCATGGCCGACCGCTTGACGAGCAAGCGCGACGTCCGCGGCAAGCTCACGGTGCTGCCCCCCTGGCCCCTCGAACGCCACCTCGAGGCGATCCCCCACGCCCAAAACCCTTTCCGTGCCGAGCACCACCTGGACGGCAAGTTCGTGATCATGTTCAGCGGCAACATGAGCATCGCCTCGCCGCTGACCACCGTGCTCGAGGCCACGCGCTGCCTGCGCGACCAGCGCGACCTGCTATTCATGTTCATCGGGGGCGGCCTGGGCAAGCAGGAGGTCGACGAGCTGATCCGTCGCGAGAACCCGCCGAACGTTGTTTCCCTGCCGTATCAGCCCCTGTCGCGGATCAAGTACTCGCTGTCGGCGGCGGACGTGCACCTGGTGAGCATGGGCGAGGCGATCGTCGGCATCTGCCACCCGTGCAAGGTCTACGGGGCGATGGCGGTCGCCCGGCCGATCCTCCTGCTGGGGCCGCGCCCGTGCCACATCTCGGACATCCTGGAGCGCCACCGCATCGGCTGGCACATCCGTCACGGGGACGTCGACGGCGCCGTGGCCACGATCCGGCAGATCGTGCAGACCCCCCCCGCCGAGCTGCTGGCCATGGGCGAGCGGGCGCGAAGAGCGATCGACACCGAATTCTCTGGCAGCAAGCTGTGCGACCTGTTTTGTAACGTGTTGGAGGGTCGCTGATCAGTTACTCGACGCGTTCGTCAAGAAGACAAGCCAATTGCCCTCTGCCAAGCGATGCGGTCCAAGCAACCTTTGAGTTTGGAGCTTATGCTAGCCCCGTTGAAAATCCAGGGAAGCCGATCGCTTTGATCTCGATCCCACCCACTGCAAATCATCCTCATCCAATGTACACGTGAACATAGACGTGATAAGATCAACAACAATCGGCAGATAGTGACGGAGAAAGATCAAATCGATCAGGCAGAGCTGTCCGACAGCTCGAGATCCCGGGGAGAATACTAATTCTTCACGTCTTTGTCTTTTTGCGACAGCCGATATGATTTATACAAATCAACGTCGAGTGCTCATTCACCTGCACATCCCGAAAAATGCGGGTACCACTCTCGGCCGAATGTTGAGGATGAAGCTGGGGCTGTGGCCCCCTTCGTCCCTGCTTCACCATTCGATCGCGCTGGGTTATTACCACGTGCCGGGTTACGAAGAGCGGCTGGCCCAGATCAGCAAGCTGTCCGACCGCGACAGGAAAAGAATCCGCCTTTTCGAGGCACATGCGGGGTACGGCATGCACGAATACCTGCCCCAACCCTCCATGTACCTGACGATCCTTCGTGAACCGATCGACCGTGCCCTATCCGTCTACTATTACCGCCTCAAAGGCGGCAACATCCCGATGGATACGTCGATCGAGGATTTCGTCCTCCGTATCAATCCGCAGCGAGTATACTGGGTTGATAATGCGCAGGTTCGCTACCTAGCAGCCGAAGGAGGAAAGATCGTCGATGTCCCATGCGGGCAGTGCACGCGCATGATGCTGGAAACCGCAATGGAACGGCTCGAAAATTCCATCGCGTTCGTCGGCCTCGTGGAACACTTCGACGCCTCTATGGTTTTATTACGTCGGCTGCTAGGCTGGCGGAACTGCTTCTATGTTAAGTCGAACATCAACGTCCGCCGTAAGCCCAAGACCGACCTAACTTCCCAGAACCTACAACTCTTAAATGATCATAACCAGCTTGACCTGGAGCTTTACAGGTTCGCGCTGGCCATGTTTGAGCAACAGATCCGTCGGCTCGGGCCGTCCTTTCAGGCGGAACTCGACCGTTACTCCGCTGAGAATGACCGGTACACACGGCGTATGGGGCGGATTCAAACCTTCGCCCCCCGCGTTCGCAAGGCCCTGACCAAAATCGGCTGGGTTGGCAGGGTGCGATGATGCGGGCGCCTCCAGAGGCGATTAAAACCTTCCGCGAAGGGTCAACGTCCCCGCATCGATCAGGAAGGGAATCGTGAGGTGAACACCACGGCTTTAGGACTTTACTTCTGGGCGCTCAGCGGCCTGCTCATCCTCATGATGGTGTGGGAGCATCACCGTAAGGCGCACGACCTGTTAAGCTTGCGCAACCTGTTCCTCGTCGGCTTCATCGTCTTCCAACTCAGCAGTGCCGCGGTCAGCCTCTACCTGGACGACTTCGGAAACTATCGCGTGAGGTACCCGCGTCAGGCGGGTTTGCAGTTCGCGGTGATGTGCACAGTGTTCGTGCTGGTCTTCCTATGGGCCTACCGGCAGGGATGGATCGTGCGGTGGCTGGCGGGCAAACTCCCGCAAACCACAGCAGCCCCCACTGGGTTCTTCCTGCTCACGATGGGGATGATCCTAACCCTGGTTGGCATCGTCCTGCGGATGGCCCTGCAGGTGTCGCTGCTCGCGATCCTGGCCAATTATGCGGCCATTGGGTTCGCTGCTATCGCTTGCGGGTTGGTGGGGTGGGTCTGGGGCCGGCGGCTGCTGAACCCGGCGATGATCCTCGTGGGGTTGTTGATCGTCGTAGTGAACCTGGCTAACGCAGTATGGGGAGAATTCGGCAGGCGTCCCCTGATCGCGGTGTTCGGCGCCCTGATTTGGGGCATGTACTACAGCTATTGGCGATATTTGCCCCTGAGCCGTCTGCTCTATCGGCTCGCAGTGGTTAGCATTGGTCCCCTGATCGTTGTCGCACTATTCACAAGCGTACGAACCTCATCTGAAAGAGAACGAACTGCTCAAGAGCATCTCCAAGCCGTCGTGCACAGCGGACAAGTGGGGGAAGGCATGTGGCAACTGCTGTCCGGCCAAGGAACCGCGGCAGCAGCGATGTGGGTCATCGAAAATTACCCCGAGCGCTTCGAATACCGTCACTTGATGACCCTTTGGTACACTGTGGCGATCGACATCCCCCGGGCTTGGTGGCCTGACAAGCCCCTGCCACTGAGCAAGCTGATACCCCAGCAAGCCAAAATCCGCAATGTCGACTGGCGCAGCCTGACTCTCCCGCCGGGGATCGTCGGCAATGCTGCCGGGGAAGGAGGGTGGTACGCGTTGGTAACCTACGCGATATTCTTGGGGCTCTTTGTCCGATTCTTCGATCAGCTGGTGCAGAACACCTTGTCTAGTCCGTTCGTAGTTCTTGCTGTAGGCTCCGCACTCGGTCAAATATTGGGGCTGGCCAGGGGGGACCCCTCGCTATTTGTGAATATTTTCCTCTTTACATTTGCCAGCGCTGGGATCTGTATGGTAACGGTGGGCAAGCTCTTGCAGGGCATGGGGTGGGTGGGCCAAGCCGTCCAGTCGCGGTAGGCATCATATTTTCACACACCCCTGCCTGAATTCATGCCGAAAGTTCCCCCCAAAATGTTGCCATTTTGCATACTTAGTAAGTTAGGTGGAACTTGCTGTCCTAGCATCTTTTGAGGAGGTCTGGAGATGGGACGACACCCCAAAGCACTTCGTGCTTTTGGTTTGGCCGTGGCGTTGGCGGTTGGATCGGACGCGTGTGCACAACAAACCACATCGGCTGTCAAGCCTACCGGAAAAGACAGGCTTGTCGGTTATTTCCTCATTGGGGGCTCTACCACCCGCAACGAAGATCGACGGGTCGGTTGGGGCATCAAGACGGGCGGCTGGCAAGGTTTTGTTGATACCCACGTCCAGCCGGTGCTCGATTGGGGGGTTCGCCGCGTCGAGCTGCACAATCCCTTCGGCACGCTGCCGCGCGAGGTGATGCAATTCGACCAATACCTCGAAGCCCAGAAAGCGAGCCTGACGTGGCTCTACAAAGACTTCGTCTCTGCCTGGAGTCCACTGACGTCCGGCCAAAACGGCCCGAAGGTTGAAGTCATCGCCTATCTCGGGTCCCTCGTCCTCGATCAGGATTTCAAACAACTCTTGGCGTCGGGTGACTTGGCCGAGTGGCACCGGCGGGCCTGGAAAAGCCTCGAGCCCGCTATGCAAGCCGGCATGAGCATCGGATTCGACGCGGTAACGAGTGCGCCAGCGGACCATCCAGCGTACCAATTCATCAAGGGCCTGCGTGACTCGGGGGTGAGGGTCTACGTTGAGGGCTGGCCATCGGTCAAGCAACCGCATTGGTGTGAGTTCAACGTGATCGTCTCGACCCAGCAGATCAGGAAAATCCATGAGAAGTGGGCCGTCCCACAGTCCCAGATCAAGGGCGAGATCGTCCGATTGGGCAACCTGCCGGCACTGAACAAGAGCTGGAAACAGACCGGATGGGAGTTGCCTGAATATTCCAGCGTGCTTCGCAGCGGCTTCACCGCGGCGATCCCCGTGCGAAGGCTCCTTCACCTGAATATCGATATGACCAAGGTCCTCGAGGCCGGCAGCTCGAGCGCCCGCCAGGCTGCGACCCAACCGGTGGCTGCGAGGACGGCAGTGAAAAAGAAATAAAAAGCCACCTAGGCCTTGATTCGACGCGTCCACACCAACCGGCCGCGCTTCCCTAGCTGGGGGGGGGTATACTCTCCCAACTTGGGCGGCGCGGCCGCTGTCTTGCCAGCGCCCGCCCCAGAGGGAGTAAGCCGTGAGCTCGGAAGCACGACGGGGCCTGATCCGCATCACGTCCAACTACGCGAGGCTGATGACCACCTGCCTGATCGGCTTGGTCGTTGTGCGGCTGCTGCTGCGGACGCTCGGCAACGACGCGTTCGCGATGATCACCCTGTTGGCCTCTACGGTCGGGTTCTCGGCCATGATCCAGGAGATCGTCTCGGACTGCATGATCCGTGAGCTGGGCAACGCCCACCACCGCCGGGACCCGGAATATTTCAAGGGCGTCTACAACTCCGCGCTGGTCTTAAGCTCCGTCGCCGCGATCGTGGCGATGCTGATCTTTGTCGGCGTGTTGTTCGCCCTGCCCTGGCTGCAGATCCCCGAAGCGATGATCCCCGCGGGTCGGCGGCTTGTCGCTGCTCGCGGCACGTACATCTTCTTTGTCGTGTTGCTGGCGCCAGCGTTCAACATGTACGTGATCAGCGAACGGATGCTCGAGGCCAACCTTTGGAGGGTGGTCATACGCAGCTGCGACCTGATCTCGGCCGTCCTGCTGCTCTGGGCCACCCAGGCGGACGTCAGCGGGAACATCGTCCGCTTCGGCCTGTGGTCCTCGGGGACGGCGCTGGCGGCCCAAGTCTCGGCGGTGGTGATCCTCATGACGTCCGACCGTCGGCTGGTCCCGGCTCTCTCCAACGCCTCATGGGCCCACTTCAAGGGTCTGCTGGGGATGGGCAAGTGGAACCTGGCCGTGGTGACTGCGGGCAACCTGCACCTGCGTCTTGATGCGATCATCATGAACCTGGCATTCGGGCTGTTCGGCAACCTGATCTTCGGCTTGGCCGTGCAGGCCACCAGCTACGTGCGGATGATTGCGACGGGCATGACCGCCGGCGTCGACGCCGTGGCGGCGCGCCTGAGCACCGTCGGCCACAAGGATTCGCTCAGCCGGCTCGTGTACCACTCCACCCGCCTCCATGGGCTCGTGACGTTCCCTACCGCCCTGGGGATGATGCTCCTGGCCGACCCGTTCCTGCACGTCTGGGTTGGCCCGCGCATCGAGGACCCCGCCACTTCCATCCCCCCCACCGTGACGATCATCCGGGCGCTGAGCCTGGGGATCACGGTGCAAGCGATCGCCGACGGATGGGTGAGGATCCTCTACGGAGCTGGGCACATCCGCCGGTACGCTCCCGTGGTCTTGCTTGGCGGGCTGATCAGCCCCGGCCTGGCCACCCTGCTGGTTTGGTCTCTCCCGCAGAGCATCCGCTTTCTCGGCCCCGCGTATTCATACAGCCTCGTGCTGCTGATCATCCACATGGGGGTGCTCCCCGTGATCGCAGCCTCGCTCCTGGGCGTGAGTATTCGCGAGCTGTTCGCCCCCCTGGCCAAGCCCCTGGCGATCGCGTTGTTGTGCGCCCCGATCCTGCTGGCGGCGGAGCAGTGGGTCCCAAGGTGGAACCTGTTCTGGCTGGCGGGCGCAGCGGCGGCTTACGGCGTGGTGTATGTGGCGCTGGCTACGGCCTTCGTCCTCGAACCGCACGAGCGTCGCCGGCTCTGGGACGCTGCGGCGCGACGCCTCGGTCTGATTAGCCGGCCTCACGGCTCCGCCTCGGAATAAATCGCTTTTCGTATGGGTGTGTCGTAATGAGGCCCGTGATGCCCGTGGTGGAGCGAAACGACACCACAGCAAATGCCGAGGCATCGTTACGCCCTGCCCCAGCCATCCTCGCGGCGGCCAGCACTTGAACTCAGACGCGAATAATGCTCGACCCATCGCCTAGCGATCTGTTGCCAATCGTAGTGTTGCCAAACGAACGGCCGGGCCCGCTCCGCCGCAGCAGCCCGCAACACCGGGTCCCCCAGCCAACGCGTCAGTTGGGAAGACAGGTCTTCCACGCGGGTCGGCACGACCTGGCCGACGCCCGCAGCGGTGATCTGGTCGTGGATGTTCACTTGGTCGGAGATGATCACGGGCGTGCGGGCCGCCAGCGCCTCCACCACCGCGATCCCAAAATTTTCGTGATCGCTCGGCAACACGAACAGGTCCGCGTCCGCCAGGGCAGCGACGCGTTCGGGGCCGTAGAGCATCCCCGTGAAGATCGTCCGATCTGTCAGCCCGTTTTCCCGCACCCACTGCTGGACCTGGGAAAGGTACGTGGCTTCACCCGGCCCGGCGATCACCAACATGGCCCCGCGTGTATCCGCCCGTGCAAACGCGGGGACGAGCAGGTCCAGGCCTTTACCGGGGTGGACCCGGCTCAAGAAAAGCACGACCAGCCGGTCACCGATCTGAGGGTACCGAGCCCGGAACGTGCCCTTGGGGGGCAGCTGTTCGAACTCCGTCAGGTCGATCCCGTTGGGCACGACGATCGTCGGTGGACGCAGCCGCAGCGGGGCAACCACATCGCGCTCGGTCGTGCTGGTGAAGTGGATCGCCGCGGCGCGGTCCAGGTTTTTCCTTAGCCGCCACATCAGGTATAGCCGTTTCTTGAGCCGACCCTGCGTCAGGGACCAGGGGTCGAGCATGCCGTGGGGGCTAAGGACGTAGGGCACTCCCGCCCGGTACGCCAGCCGGGCCGCGCGGTGCTGCACCTCTTCCCACAGCGCGTGGATGTGCACGATGTCCGCCCCCGCCAGGGCCGCCTGCAACGTAGGACGGATGCGGGGATGGCGTGACAAAAGCCCGCGAGCCGGCCCGATCGCTTTCACGTCGACCCCGTGGGACCGCAGTTCACTGACCATAGCTGTGTCCGCGGCGGGGTCCGAGCGGACCGTCCCCACCACCTCGACACGTGTTCCTGTCTTCACCAGGGCCTTGGTCAGTCCGAACAGGGCGATAGTTGGGCCCCCGCTCCGGGGATCCAGCCCCGATATGACGTGCACGACCTTCATCCGTTGGCGCCGATCCGCTCCGATCCGGAGCATTGACTTTACAGGGTCGTAATTCTACTTTCCCGAAGGGAGGTCATTTCGCGAACCCAAGCTTTTTTTGCAAGCACGGCGAAGCGCTCCGCCGGGAACGATATGATCGACGGCCCATGACACTGGATCGCGTTCACCCGGCTCAAAGGTAGGTCGTTCTTGTGAACGTATAAGAACACGCGATGTTCGAATCCCTCAAGCCCTACGGCCGTGCCGTTAAATACGCGTGGCTCAGGCGGTCCGCGCAGCGCCGGGCCCGACGGCCGATCTCGCAAGCCCAGCGGACGGACAGCCGCCCACCGGCTTTCATCATCGGGTGTGGGCGGTCCGGCACGACGGTTTTAGGGCAGGGGATCGGCCTGCACTCCAAGGTCTTCTACCTCAATGAGCCTTACCATCTCTGGAACGCGGTCACTCCCGTCACCGACGCCGGTCACCTGTTCGGGCATCCCGAGGCGCGCCTGTTCATGGATCGCTCGCACGTCTCGGAAGAAGTCAGGGTGCGATTCGAGCGGCTGATCCTGCACCCCAAGGGCAAATCCGCAGGGGCTCTGGTCGTCGAAAAAACGCCTCACAACACGATGCGCCTGGGCTTCCTCGAAGCTTTGGCACCGGGAGCGCGTTACGTGCACATCGTGCGGGATGGGGTCGACGTGTGCCGATCGATCGCTTTGATCGCCTCGGTCGAGGGGTACCGAATCGCTGGCATGCCCAACTTGAACCCCTGGTGGGGCAACGGCTACTCCAAGTGGCACTACTTGGCCCGGGACGGCGCCGCCGCTGGGCACTACCTCGACGAGGTGTCCGGGCTGACCACGAAGGAAGCCCGCGCAGCCTACGAATGGCTCGTCAGCCTCGGCGAGGTCGACCGCTGGCGGGACCGCTTAGGAGACAGGCTGCTCGAGTTCACCTACGACCATTTGACCACTTCCGCCCGGCAAACCTTGCAATCGCTCGGGGATTTTCTGGGCGTAGGAGCTGCGCAGTGTTGGATCGACGCAGCGATCACCTTGCTCGATCGCCCGCGACGAAACCCGGGCCCGCCCATACCACTGCCCGGGGCGATGTGCAGGGATTTCAACGCCTTGCAGCAGCGGTACGGCCTGCCC
>JAJUHR010000154.1 GCA_029267795.1 Planctomycetota bacterium | reverse complement strand
GGTGCTGATCCCGGACATTATCGACTACCACCTGCCGATGTTTGGCTGCTTCCACAACTGCGCGTTCGTGAAGATCCGCAAGGAGTACCCGCTGCAGGCCCGGCGGGTGATGCACGCGATCTGGGGCGCGGGGCAGATGGCGTGGACCAAAGTGATCGTGGTCGTGGACGAGGGCGTGGACGTGCACGACGAGGACCAGGTGCTGTTTCACCTGTGCGCCAACTGCGACCCGGGGCGCGACGTGGAGGTGGTGCACGGGCCGGTGGACATCCTGGACCACGCGGCGCCGCGGCTGGGGGCAGGCCACAAGATCGGTTTCGACGCCACGGCGAAAATTCCGGGCGAAGAGGCGGGCGGCCACCCGGTGCGCGACTGGCCACGGTATCTTAAGATGGACCCACAGATCGTCCGGCTCGTGGAGGGGCGCTGGAAAGAATACGGCTTCTGACGCTCGGACGCGGTCCGCCAAGGAAATGCGACGAACTCGGAAACCTCGGAAACCCCCGCGGAGACGCCCCTGGAGATGACTCCCGAAAAGATCCCGAAAGGGCCTGACCCTGTCCGAGGCGCGCTGCGCTTGCGCGACCTGAAGTGGCTGACGGAGCAGGTGCAGACGTGGCAGGCGGAGGGGTTGATCGACGCGGGTCAGGCCGGCGCTATCCTGAATCGGTACGAGACCGCTGAGCAGATCGCTGACCGACGCCGGCATCGTAGCTTCGTAGCGCTGTGCGGGCTGGCGGTGCTGATGTGCGGGGCGGGCGTGCTGCTGCTGATCTCGTACAACTGGGAGGACATGTCCCGGGTGGTGAAGGTGGGGCTGATCTTCTCGGTGGTGGTGGCGGCGTTCGCTGGCGCGGTGGTGGCGTACCGGGGGGAGCGGCCGGTCTTGGGCGAGCTGCTGGTGTTTGCGGGAACGATCCTTTACGGCTGCGCGATCTGGCTGCTGGCGCAGGTGTTCCACATCGAGTCGCACTACCCCGACGGGGTGCGGTGGTGGATGATCGGCGCCCTATTTACTGCATACGCGGTGCGGTCGCGCTTCAACGCGCTGGAGGCGGTGGCGCTGATGACCCTGTGGGTCTTGATGGAGGGCTGCGACTTCGGGCGGCCGAATTACCACTTTATCCCATATGGGCTTTTAGCGGTCGGGCTGGCGTATTGGCTGCGGTCGGTGGTGGTGCTGGTGGCGGCGATCCTGGCGGTGGCGAACTGGCTGCTGGTGACCAGCGTGACGGCGTGGGAGGAGTATGAATTGTTCATCGAGCTGATGGTGCTGGCTGGGGGTGCGTACTACGCTGCGGCGCTGTTCCACAAGGTCGAGTCCAGCTTCGCGCGGGCGTGGACGATCGTCGGGATCGCGGTGCTTTTGATCGCGCTGATGCCGCTGTCGTTCAACGAGCTGCACGAGGGGTACTGGGGGCGGCCCGATCCGGACCGTTTCTGGACGGTGCTGCCGATCTGGGTGTCGGCTGCGGTGCTTTTCGGGTTCACGCTCGCGGGCTATTGGTACGCCCGGCGGTTCGCGCTGCGAGAGGATTGGCCGGTGCTGGCGGCGTGCGTGCTGGCGCTGGTGCGGCTGGTGATCCCGCTGGGGCCGCGGGACCGGGTGGACCCCTGGATGCCGTATACGATGGCGATCCTGTTTAGCGCCGCGACGGTGGTGCTGGGCCTGTGGCTGATCCTGCGCGGGGTGCGGCTGGATCGGGGGCTGAGCTTCTTTGCTGGGGTGATCGCGCTGCTGGTGTTCGTGCTGGTGCGGTGGGTCGACCTGATCGGGGACATGATCTCCTCGGCGGTCCTGTTCTTCCTGGCGGGAGTGTGCCTGTTCATCACGGCGTACTTCTGGCGTC
Source organism: Planctomycetota bacterium (assembly GCA_029267795.1). Classification (GTDB taxonomy): domain Bacteria; phylum Planctomycetota; class Phycisphaerae; order Phycisphaerales; family Phycisphaeraceae; genus JAJUHR01. The sequence goes on along the minus strand of JAJUHR010000154.1, from coordinate 3,274 downwards.
GCCGCAGCGCCCTGCTCAAGCCCGCGTCGGGGGGAGGTGCTGCGTGGATAGGTCCCGGGCATTTCTAGCGGGTGTGAGCGGGGTGGTTTGCCTAGCGGTCCTGGTGGCCATGCTGGTGGGGCACGCCTGGCCGCTGTGGGTGGGCCAGGCGATCTACCTGAAGGTGCGGCCGGTGGATCCCCGCGATCTATTCCGCGGCGAATACGTGGTGCTGGGGTACGACATCGCCACGCTGCGGGTGCGATCGGCCTCGGCTGAGCGGGGCCGGGAGCCTGCGGCTGCGCCGGCCGGGGAAGCCGGGGAAGCTGACGAAGCGGAGGAAATCGAAGGCGAGTCTGCCCCGCTTGAGGATGTTTCGCCCGGCGGGGTATTCGTGGAGGCGCGGGGGCAGTGGGCCCAGACCGTCGCGGAACGACCCGAGGAGTACTTCGACGGTCGGAAGCTGAAAGACCGGGTTGTTTACGTGCAGCTGGAGCGTGAGCCTTCCGACGTGCCTGGGGTGCCCCAGCGGTACGTGCCCGTCAGCGTCAGCGATCGGGTTGAACCCGACGCGATCAACCTCCGCGGGTTGGTGCGTAGCGCGTACCGGGCGTGGGATGATCGCAGCAAGGCTTACCAGCCCGAGCTGAGCCTGACCGTGCACTACGGCATCGACGCGCTGTTTGTCCAAGAGGGCAAGGGCATGCCGATCCAGGAGGCGATGTGGGGGGATAAGCCGGTGTACGCGGTGGTGGCGGTGACGGGGTCGGGCCAGGCCAGGCTGAAGGACCTGATTATCGACGGCAAGCCGGTGCTGGGGGCGGAGTGAGTGCTCGGGTTGATGTCGTGAGGGTTTCTTGGATCGCAGGGTGACCGCGTTCGCGAGTGGGGTGGGGGTATAACGGGGATACCTGCGGCGGGTGGGTCAAGGTGCCACACAGCAGGCTGAGCCGAAGGCGAGGCTGCTGTGTGCATGAGCGCACGGCGTAGGGTGGGTTGAGCGTAGCGAAACCTACCAAGCCTACGCACAAGGGGGCGCGAAACACACACAGCACCCTCAGCCCCTGCGGGCCTTCGGGGTGCTGTGTGGCACCCAGCCACGCAGAAAAACCCCGGCTTTCCAGCCGGGGCTTGGGGTTGGTTTGCGGACAACGGTTGATCAAGCCGCGGCTTTGGCGCCGGCTTTAGCACCGCCCTTGCCGCCGCTGTCTTTCTGCGTTTCCTGCAGGATGAAGCCGATCGTGGCGGGCACGAACACCAGCAGGGGCAGGACGGTGGCGTGGGCCATGATGCTGCGGGTGACGGCCGGTTCGAACAGCGGGACCTGCATCAGTAGGGCGACGGCCCCCAGGACGGCGATGGTCGAGCCGCTGACCGAGGTGAAGATCACCACGGCCATCTTGAAGAGGATGAACGCGAGCATGGCCCCGATGATCAGGCCCGCCATGGCGCCGACCCAATAGTGGCCCGTGGGTGTGTAGTCGGCGCCGTTGTAGTACAGCCGTTCGATCGCGGTCCAGGCGTTGGCGCCCAGGAACGCCCCCGCCAGGCCTCCCAGGGCCGACACGGCGTAGTTCATCAGCGGGAACGCGCCGACGGCCAGCAGCACCGCGAAGCACCCGGCCACGACGTACTCGGCGTTGATCTTCTTGCCCAGGTAGTAGCCCAGGAACGCCCCGATGGACAGGGCGAGCACGATCGTGACCGTCTTGTAGATCTTGTAGCCCAGGATCAGGCAGATCAGCCCCGTGGTCAGGAAGATCACCGCCCAGACCGCGGACATCGACTGCAGGGCCTGGATCAGCCCCTCGGGGTGGGCCAGCGTGTCCGGCCGGGAGAAGATGGCGATCACGCTCTCGAAGACGTTGGTGGGGGGTGCCGAGGTGGTCACGGCGGGTGAGGAGGCTTCTTGTTGAGCAAGCGAGTACAGCACGTGGGTCTCCTTCCTTGGTGGACAGCCGGGGCGGCTCCGAACGCGAGGGCGGCTTAGGGATCGGGGCCGGAGGGGGGCGTCCCTGCCCCTTGGTCCCCGTCAGGAATACGGCTCGCCATCCGCGCGGTTCGAGCGCACGTGACGACCCTATACATCGGTTGGAGATGCCCGAACGGACCAGCTGGGTGATCCATGCCAAGTGGTTATCAGACCTCGCTGGCGGGCCGAGGTCCGCGTCATGGCGTTTGTGCGGTGGGGGGTCAGACCGAAGCGGCGTCCCGCACGCGGGTTATTACCGCGTCGTGCCCGCCGCGCCTGACACGACCCGGTTACAATGCCCCGACCATGGCGAAAACCAACCTTGAGGCGGACCTGGCCCCCTGGCGGGCGAAGATCGACGAAGTGGATCAGAAGATCGTCGAGCTGCTCAATGAGCGGGCCAAAGCGGTGATCGAGATCGGCCGAATCAAGCGTGACAACGACTGCCCGGTGTACGCGCCCGACCGTGAGAAGCACGTGCTGGAGCGGGTCCGCAGCCTCAACCCTGGGCCGCTGCCGCAGACGTGCGTCGACGCGGTGTGGCGAGAGCTGATGAGCGGGTGCCTGGCGCTGGAGCGGAAGCTGCGGGTCGGGTACCTCGGCCCGCCGGGGTCGTTCAGCCACCTGGCGGCCCGGCAGAAGTTCGGGGCTTCGGTCACCTACGTGGACCAGGAGGAGATCCCCGAGGTGTTCCACGAGATCGTCCGGGGTCACATCGATCTGGGCTTGGTCCCGATCGAGAACTCGATCATCGGGGGGATCGGTGAGACGCTCGACGCGTTCCTCGACTCGCCGGTGAAGGTGTTCGCCGAGGTGCTGATCAACGTGCACCAGAACCTGCTGGCTAGCGGCCCCTTGGAGGGGATCCGGCGCGTGTGTTCCAAGCCTCAGGTGTTCAGCCAGTGTCGGCAGTGGCTCAGCACGAACCTGCGTCAGGTGGAGAAGATCCCGGTGGCGTCGAGCTCCAAGGCGGCGGAGATGGCCCGGAACGACCCCACCACGGCGGCGATCGGGTCTTCCTTGGCCGGGGAGATCTACGGCTTGCAGACCCTGTGCGCCAGCATCGAAGACAACCCCAACAACATCACGCGGTTCTTCGTGCTCTCGACGCAGAAGGCCAAGCCTAGCGGGCACGACAAAACCGCGATCATGTTCACCACCACCCACGAGGCCGGGGCTTTAGTGAAGGTGCTCGAGGTGTTCCGGGATCACAAGCTGAACCTGACGCACATCGACAAGCGCCCCAGCAAGCGCGTGAATTGGGAGTACTACTTTTTTGTGGACTTCCTCGGGCACGAATCGGAGCCGCACGTGGCCAGGGCG
>JAJUHR010000104.1 GCA_029267795.1 Planctomycetota bacterium | reverse complement strand
CGCGGATCGAAAACCCGGGCGTGCTCGCTGACACGCGGCGCGGGGCTCTTGCTCACGACGTCGGCGATCCGGCTGACCTCCAGGATCGGCGACACCCGGGCCTTGACCCGGTGCAACTCCCCTTCGCGCTCCAATGCCTCCAACATGTCACGCAGAGTCGGGAACATTCGATTGACGCTCGGAACCCAGCCGCCCCCCTCCCCGCCGCACAGCCTTCGCCACACGCGTCTGCGCAGCAGCCCCCGGGCGCCGATCCTACGCGCCCAGCTCCTTCGAGCGCTTCTCCGCGGCCTTGACCGCCTGCACGATCGCCTCCGCAACCCGCTGTTCGGTCATTGTGCGGACCGCCGCCTCGGTCGTGCCGCCGGGGCTCGTGACCTTGCGGCGCAGTTCCGCGGGCGCTTCGCTCGACGAAGCCATCAGCTGCGCCGCCCCCAGGATCGTCTGCTGAACGATCACCCTCGCGTGCTCGCCCAGCCCCAAATCCCGCGCCGCCTGTTCCATCGCTTCCGCCAGGTAGAACACGTACGCCGGCCCCGACCCCGATACCGCCGTAATCGCGTCCAGCGCCGTCTCCTCCACGCGCACCGCCTTGCCCGCTGCGCCGAACAGCTTCATCGTCAGCGCCTCGTCCCCCGGCTGCGCGCCCGGCCCCACCGCCACGCCCGACATCCCCAGGCCCACCTGCAGCGGCGTGTTGGGCATCACACGCACGATCCGCGGCTCGTCGCCCCTGCCGGCAGCGCGGATCGCTCCCGCCAGCTTCCGCGTCGTCACCCCCGCCATGATCGTGACGATCACCTGATCCGGGCTCCCATGTTTCCCCAAGTCCGACGCCACCTGGGACATGGTCTGTGGCTTCACCGCCAGCAGGACCTGCTTCGCCTGCCGGATCACCGTCACGTTGTCCTCGGTGGTGGCCACGCCCAGCGACGTGAATACCCTCCGCCGATCGGGGCTCGGGTCCGAAGCGACCATATCGTCCGCCCCCAGCACCCCGCAGCGCACCGCCGCCCTGGCGATCGCTTCCGCCATGTTCCCCGCACCGAGAAATCCCAGTTCGTAGCGCATAGGCAGCCTATTCAAACCGACGGCCCGGTTGACCGCGAAAACCCTTCCCACCACCGGTCGCGCAAAGCCTTGCCCCGCTGCAGAAGATCGAACACCTGGTCCTCGCGCCCCGCCGCCACCGCCTCGCGGAAGCGTGACAACTCCTGGATGAACCGGTCGATCGCCGCAGCCACCGCCTCGCGGTTGGTCATAAAAACGTCCGCCCACACCGAGGGGTCGCCGCTGGCCACGCGCGTGCTGTCGCCGAAGCCCGTCGACGCGATCTCCATCCCGCCCAACCGATCGGCCGCCAACACCAGGCTCACCGCCGCAGCGTGGGGCAGGTGGCTCACCGCAGCCACCCGACGATCGTGCTCCGCCGGGTCCATCTCGATCAGCCTCATGCCCAACGTCTCCCACAGCGACCGCACCACCCGCACCGCCTGCGCCGCAGACCCCGGACCAGGCGTGACGACACAAGGCTTACCCCGGAGCAGATCCGGCCTCGCCGCCTCGGGCCCCTGCCGCTCGCTGCCCGCCATCGGGTGCGATCCAACGAACCGCTCCGGGTGGGGCAGCAGACGCTGCGCCTCGGCACACACCTGCTGCTTGGTCGACCCCACGTCCGTGACGTACAGCCCAGGGTGATCGTGCCCCGCCAACTCAGCCAGCAACGCCTTAAAGCTGCGCAGCGGCGTCGCGAGCACGACCAGCCCGCTGCCCCGCGCCGCTTCTCCCACGTCCTGAGTGACCGCGTCGACGCAACCCAGCTCCATCGCCCGCGCCAGTGGCTCCCGCCGCCGCCCGACGCCTACAATCCGACCGCGGAATCCGGCGGCACGCAGCGCCAGCCCGATGCTGCCGCCCAGCAACCCTGTCCCCACGATCGCCACCTGTTGGACGTCCAGCACTATTTTTTCCGTCCGAAAAGGCCGACAGTACAATAACAATTTCGACCGCCGCCCACAGCGATGCGGCTCCCCCTCCCGCGGAACCACCCCCCATGACCACCGTCAACTCCTACGCCGGCACCTACGAACTGGACTTCGAGCGCCCCCTGCTGCAATTGGAACGCCAGATCGCCGAGTTCGAATCCCAGGCCAGCCTCAGCCGACCCGACCTGGCTGACGAAGTCCGCAAGCTCCGCCAGAACCACGACAAGATGCTCAAAAAAATCTACGCCAAGCTCGGCCCTTGGGACACCGTCAAGGTCGCACGCCACCCCGGCCGACCCCAAGCCATCGACCACATCCGCGCCGTCATCAAGGATTTCACCGAGCTCCACGGCGACCGACACTTCGGCGACGACCCGGCGATCATCACCGGCCTGGGACGCGTCGGCTCCCACAAATGCATGCTCATCGCCCACCACAAGGGCAAAGACACCAAGGAACGCATCGCCTGCCACTTCGGCTGCGCCCACCCCGAGGGGTACCGCAAAGCCCTGCTCAGGATGAGGCTCGCCGAAAAGTTCGCCCTGCCGGTGGTCACGCTCGTCGACACCCCCGGCGCCTACCCGGGCATCGGCGCCGAGGAGCGCGGCCAGGCCCAGGCCATCGCCCTGAACCTCCGCGAGATGAGCCGCCTCCGCGTCCCGATCGTCTCCGCCATCATCGGCGAAGGCGGCTCCGGCGGCGCGCTGGGCATCGCCGTGGCCGACCGCATCGGCATGATGCAGTACGCCTGGTACAGCGTCATCAGCCCCGAGGGCTGCGCCGCAATCCTCTGGAAGAGCGGCGACGCCGCCGAAAAGGCCGCCGAGTCCCTCAAGCTCACCGCCGCCGATAACCTCCAGCTCGGCACGATCGACGAAGTGATCGAAGAGCCCGTCGGCGGCGCTCATCGCGACCCCGCCATCGCCACGCAAAACCTGGAGAAGTGGCTCACCAACGCCCTGCGCGACCTCAAACGCTTCAAGATCGACAACCTGATCGCCAAACGCTTCGAACGACTCCGCCACATCGGCGAAGTGGCCCCGCATTAACCTGGGTTCCCCACCCCCGCGCAGCGCGCACCACCCGCAGGCCCCGGCCCGCCCGGACATCTCGTTCTGGCAACCCACGCTTGGGTGCCTGGGGCTAAGCGCAGCGTGCCCCAGTTCCGTAGCCGTAGGATGCGCTGGGCGCACCACCGACTCGCAAGGCAGGTGGCCGGGTGCCACACAGCACCTCGAAGGCCCGCAGGGACGGAGGGTGCTGTGTGCTGTTTTTGTGATCCCTCGCGGCTTTGCTTGAGCAGGGTTCTCATGCCCACAGCAGCCTCACCTTCGGTTCGGCCTGCTGCGTGGCGCCCGGGTGACTGCGCTGTGCGCACCATTCGTAGGGCGAATCAAGCGCAGCGGACCCGCCAATGCGAGGCACGATTTGTAGAACTGGCCTTTGGCCCGCCGCAGCCGCAGGCCCTACGCCGCACTCAAACACACGCGGTTGCGCCCGACCGTTTTCGCCCGATACATCGCCTGATCAGCCCGCCGAATCAAGGATTCGATCGACTCATCATCGCTCTGCTTGGTCGCGACACCAATGCTCACCGTCACCGACAATCGGTGCTTCTCGTACTCCAGCGGAGTCAGCGCGATCTTCAGACGGATCCGCTCGGCCACACGCTGACCCGGCGCCAGCCCGTTTTCCACCAGCCCGACGATGAATTCCTCGCCGCCGTACCGCCCAAGGATGTCCGTCGGCCGCAGCACGCTTCGGGCTAGACGGATGATCTCCTGCAGAACAAAATCCCCCACCACGTGCCCGTATCGATCGTTGATCTCTTTGAAGTAGTCCACGTCCAACAGGAGCAACGTAAACGGATGCCCGTACCGCTGACTGCGGCACAGCTCCATCTCCAACGATTCCATCAGATACTTTCGGTTGTACACACGGGTCAGGCTGTCCAGCCGCGAGTGCTCCTCTAACCGGCGCTGCGTGTCGCCGAGTTCCTGCAGCGTGGCCTCGAGGCGCTGCACCGTCGCGCGGTAGTAGGTCTCGACCATCAGCGACGAATCCAACGACAGGATCTTCTGCAGGGTGACCATCAAGCCAGCGGCCTCCTGAGGCCTGTCGGCATATTGGCGCACGATGCGGCGGGAGATGATCTCAAACATGACCGCGTAACCGCCCAGGCACCACTTCTGGTCCAGGCCGACCTGCTCGTGGGTCATGCCGATCCGCAACCGGTTCTCGAAGTACTCCGAGCGGTCCCAGAGGCGCCCCAGAGTGTGCAGGTATTGCTTCTGGGTTTGTTTGAGGTACGCGATGCTCTGATCATCGCGAAGGAAGCGCCGCAACGGCTCGAACCGTTTCAAGTGCTCGTAAAAATCGTCGATGACCCCCTCGGCTTCCCGTTCCAGCAGGTCGCCGATCTTGGCGAGGTTGGTTTCGTCCTGCTCCGTGAAATTCAAAAACGCTTTGCGGGTGCGGATCTCCTCCAGGCCGACCCGGAATAGCTCACACAGACTCTGACCGGCCTGCCGAACCGAAGGCTCGGGTGAATCGGTCGACGGGTCCTCTTGCTCATGGAACGTCAAGGCCACGTGGCGACCCCCCATTGGGCCAGATAAATTCTCACATAACTGCCACAATTACTATCGGATAAAAAAAGCCGGAGATTGCCGGCGGCACATCAAAAACCGCACAATCAGATTCATTGGATCCCGAAAAATCGGCTTTGCGAGCCTAAGACCACCTGATCAACATCGTGTGCGGCTATAAAACTTCGAAACCCATGGAGTGCACTCCATGGGCTTTTAGTATCTCGCACCCCACGCGGCTCATGGTTTGTGTAGGGGGATCGTCAACACCCCCCAATCGAAGACATGCTGCGCCCGAACGACCAACGACGGTGGGTGGCTGGGGCAGAGCGTAGCGATGCCCCGGAACCCCCGGTTTTCGCTGTGGTGTCGCTTCGCTCCACCACAGCCACCCCGAAGCCCCGTCACTCGACACCAAACGAAAAACGCCCTTTAATCCGTGGCGCTCGGGCCTATTTGGTCAACGCGGACGATGGGCTTCTCGACCAGCCTCACGAACCCTTCGTAGCTGTGCACAAACACACCCGCGTAGCCGGGTCGGCCGCCCATGGTCTGATCGACCAGTCGTTTTTCCGACCAGAAGTATTCGGGGCTGACCCCATAGAAGGTGATATCGGGGGTCTCCGCTAGGCGATTGGTCTCCATCCCGACGAACACACCCCTGCCGATCTGGTCAGCGTAGGCCACCTCCGACTGAACGTGGTGCGTGATCGAGTTTTCCCCCAGCGCGTTCTTGCGGTACGCCATCACGGCCACGTAGTCCGTCAGGTCCTGCAAGTGCTGATGAAAGTTCTTGGTTTGGCCCTGGAATTCAAGGGTATAGCTGTTCCCAAGGTTGTCTTTCTCGTCGTACCAGAACGGGATGCTGGCGCCCAGCGACATCGAGGGGCTTTCGTTGCGCAGCCTTTCGCGCACCAGCGCCATGAGCACCAGATTGTCGCGCATCAACGCCTCCCGTTGGTCCGTGTTCCAGTCGGCCAGCAGATAGGGTTCGATGTCGTAGTGCACCCCGACGAACCGCGACTTCACCGGCAGGGTACGATTAAACGCCAGCACCGCCTCAAGCACCGCCAAGACATTGGCGCGGTTCTGCGCCTTGGCCATCTCCGGGCTGCCGTCCAACGCCTCGACCCGGATACCCTCCAGGGCCGCCACGATCATCAACCGGCGAAGCTGGGCCGGATACTCCAACGCCGGCGCCCCCCGCTCCACTGAACCCGGCACCAAGTGCACCTGGACCAAGAGCCGGTTGACCCCCTGCTCCCGGCAGAACTGGATCAGCTTGTCCTGCTCGACCTCCTCCGCGATCTGCCGGGGTTCCCAGACCCACATCCCTAATCCGGGTTTGGACTCCCGCGGCTGCGCCTGAGGCTGCTGGATGATGCACCCCCCGGTGAACGCCGTCACCAAGGTTATCAACAACAAAAATACCCATTTCATATCTCAACCTTACAATTCAAATTCCCTGCGTGGAACAAAAACCCAAGAAAAGCGGTGATGTCCCCGCAGGTCACCACAGGTACCCAAAGCGCCTACGCGTCAGCATCCATAATAGATCGGCCATCGTCGACCAGCAGGTTACCGGTAGCCGACCGCCCGATAACTCCTCGCCCCCCTAACACGCAGTGAGGTGGATTCCAGCCTCGCTTTTTGCAGGCCGGTGAAAGCCTAAGGCGTTTCGTGCCAAGAATTCAATGAGTGATGCTCTCCCCCCTCGACGTTGCCCTGCGAATGCATTCGGGGGTGAGAAGCTATCACACTTCCTCACCCTTCGCAACCGACGTGGTTATCGGAACATAAGCATCATTCTCATCCCAAAGAGCCGTCGTCGCCGATAACAATCGCCACGCGGTCGACTATGTCATTCACCACGATGAGGGATAATGAAGTACAAGCCGGGCACAGCTAACACAAAGGACCTCGTTTCGGCGAATCCACCTGATTCCCCCGGATTCCCCCCGGGGTGCCCCGGGCGCCCCCGGCGGCCGTGGGGCGCCCCCCCGGTAGCCCCCGGGGGGTCGGAGGCCTGCGGGGCGGGGAGGGCGGGGGGGGGCCGGTGGGGGGCG
>JAJUHR010000113.1 GCA_029267795.1 Planctomycetota bacterium | reverse complement strand
ATCCGTTGGGTCCAGCGGTCCAGGTCTGGGACCTGGTCGCGCAGGGCGTTGATCGGCGGGCTGAACTCCGTGCCGGCGCCGAACCCCTGCGCATCCACGACCCCGGCGAAGTCGTCCAGGTCGTCGAAGTCCGACACGTCCACTTCGTCGTCTTCCACCCCGACGTGGTCCGCCCCGGTGAACGGGTCGTACAGCGGCAGCGACATCGTCAGCTCGCGCAGCTCGTTGGCCAGAAGGATCCCCGTGCCCGTCCGCTGCGCCCAGTCGTTCTTGCGGTGGTACGCCTGCTGCGCCGAGACGATCGCCAGCACCCCCGTGCCGACGATCACCGTCGTCAGGGCCGCCTCGATCAGCGTGAAGCCTGCTTCGTGCCCGCGTTGGCGTCGCATCGGTCGTGTTCCCCACGCCTCCGGTGTCTTCCCTTCTCGCCGGCCCCGCGCCGCGGTCACTTGACCATGGACGAGAGCTTGAAGATCGGCAGGATGATCGCCATCGCGATGAAGCCCACGACGCTGCCCATCAGGATGATCATGATCGGCTCGATCATCGACGTGACGGTCTTGATCACCTCGCGGAGCTGCTTGGCGTAGAAGGCGCTGACCTCGTCGAGCACCTCGCCCAGCTTGCCTGACTCTTCGCCGGCGCTGATCATCTGCACCACCGCCTTGGGCAGCAGCGACGACTTGAACAGCGGCTGCGCGATCTTCTGCCCCTGCTTCACCGACCCGTGCACCGATTCCCACAGCTTCTTGAAGAAGTAGTTCCCGCTGATGTCCCCCGTGATCGTGATCGTGTCCAGCATCGGGACGCCGGCGTTCACCAGCTCCCCCATCGTGTGCAGCGACCGGCTGATGTACAACGCCCGGAACATCCGCTTGAACACCGGGATCTTCAGCTTCATCAGGTCCCACCACCGCCCCCCCGCTTCCGTGCGGATGAACAGCAGGAACAGCCCGATCAACGCGAAGATCCCCAGCACCACCGCCCACCAATACGCCACCATGAACGAGCTTAGGCCCATCAGGAACATCGTGGGCCAGGGCATCACGGCCTCCTTGCCTTTGAACACCGCCGCGAACCGCGGCAGCACGAAGGTGAGCAGGAAGATGGTCACCGCCACCGCCAGCCCGCCGATCACCCCCGGGTAGATCATCGCCCCGATGACCATCGCCCGGGTCTCGATCTGCTGCGCCAGGTTGGCGGCGATGCGGTCGAGCATCTTCGAGAAGCTGCCGGACATCTCCGACGCCCGCACCATGTTCACATACAGCGGGCCGAACAGCTTCGGGTGCTTCGTCAACGCCTCGCTGAACTGCTTGCCGGCCTCGATGTCCCCCTTGATCTGCATCAGGATCTTCTTGAACTTGACGTTCGGCGTTTGGTCCGAGATCCCCTCGATCGCCGCCCGCAGGTTGATCCCGGCGCGGATCATCACCGCCAGCTGAGTGGTGAAATTGAGGATGTCGCGCTGCGAGGGGCCGCTGCCCTGGTTCAGGGCCGCCAGTTTTTCCTTGAACGAGGCCTGCGAGCCGGCGACCGGGGTCAACTGCAGGACCTGGGCCCCCTGCGAACGTAGGCTCTGCGCGGCCGCCAGCGCGCTGTCGGCGGCGATGACCCCGGTGGAAATCTGCCCGCCCGCGGCCCGCGTTTGATATCGATAATGAGGCATACCAACCCGTCTCGGAGTGCCGTCGCGCCCCTTCCCCGGACGCGGCGACAACTCGCGCCCCAATGCGACCGGAGCCGGTTACAGCCCCGGTCGCGTGCTCTCTCCCCCTCGCCCCCTGTTAGGCCGCCAGCATCATCTCCAGCTTCTCCGGGAACGCCGCCTGGGCGATCGCGTCCTCCCGGCTGACCATCCCGTTGAAGTAGAGCTCCGCGATGGCGTTGTCCAGGCTGTTCATTCCCAGCGCCCGGTTCGTCTCGATCACGTTGGGGATCTCGAACGCCCGGTTCTCACGAATCAGGTTCCGCACCGCCGGCGTGCACAGCATCACCTCCACCGCCGGCACCATGCCCTTGCGGTCGGTCCGCTTGAACAGCGTCTGGCTGATCACCGCCTGCAGCGTGTTGGCGAGCATCGACCGGATCTGGTTCTGCTGCTCCGAGGGGTACATGTCGATGATGCGCTCGACCGTCTGCGAGGCGTTGACCGTGTGCAGGGTCGAGAGCACGAGGTGGCCCGTCTCTGCCGCGGTGATCGCCGCCGCCGTCGTCTCCAGGTCGCGCATCTCGCCGACGAGGATCACGTCCGGGTCCTGACGCAGCACGTGGCGCAGGCCGCTGGCGAAGCTCGGCACGTCGTCGCCCAGCTCGCGCTGCTCGATCACGCACTTGTTGCTCAGCAGCCGGTACTCGATCGGGTCCTCGATCGTGATGATGTGCTTGTGGTACCGCTCGTTCATGGCCTGGATCATCGCCGCCAGCGTCGTCGATTTGCCCGACCCCGTGTCCCCCGTCACCAGGATCAGCCCCCGCGGCAGGTACGTCAGCCGCTGGATCACCTGGGGCAGGCCCAGCTTGTCCATCGGCGGGATCACCTCGCGTACGGCCCGCAGCGCGATCGCCACCGACTGACGCTGCATGTGCGCGTTCACTCGGAACCGCCCCAGGCCCGGGATCTCGTACGAAAAGTCCACGTCCTTGATCTTCTCGAACATCGCCAACTGGTTGTCGTTGGTCATCTGCCGTAGCATCCGCGTGGAGCTCTCCGGCGTGATTGTCGGGTAATCCAACGGCGTCACGACCGTGTGCAGCCGCATCATCGGCGGGTGACCGGGCACCAAGTGGATGTCCGACGCCCCCAGTTCCAATGCCGTCTTCAGGATGGTGTCGAGGTCCATGCGGGCCTTCCCTATAGTTCAACGCAGGGGGCACCCCCCTTGGCTTCCCATGCCAGAGCGGGCGCAACCATGGATGAATCCTTTATCGACGGCGGTCTCTGCATGGATAAGGACCCGTCCGCGCGTCATGGGACTACGCGCCTTTTTGTGCCGCTACAGCCCCGATAAGCGTTACAGCCTTTGCCCTCCGCCTATTTTTTCATCCCCAGCGGGCGGGAGCGGGAGTTTTCTTGGCGGTGCTCGTCCTCCCAAGCGTGGTCGCCATCGCCGCGGTAGGTACTATGAACAACCCGGACCGACCCTCAGACCCTCCGGAGACCTACGATGACCCCCAAGCTCCAACCCGGCCAAACCGCGCCGGACTTCCGCTTGCCCTGCACCGACGGGAGCACCGTTCACTTGGCGCAGGAGTTGAAGAGATACCCGCTGACCGTCGTCATGTTCCTGTGTAACCACTGCCCGTACGTCCAGGCCTATGTCCCACGGTTGATCGAGCTTCAGGAGCAGTTCAAGCCCTCGCCCGCTGGCCCGGGTCACCCCGGAACCCCTGGGACCCCCCGAGCCCTCGGTTCCGGGGCCCGCTTCCTAGGCATCTGCTCCAACGACGCGGTGACTTACCCCCTGGATAGCTTCGAGAACATGAAGGCTTACGCGAAACAGTGGGGGCTCAACTTCCCCTACCTGCGCGACGAGGACCAGTCCGTCGCCAAGGCCTACGGCGCCGAGTGCACGCCCGAAATCTTCGTTTTGGACCCACGCGGCGTCTGCCGGTACGAGGGCGGCATCGACGACAATTATCAAGACCCCGCCAAGGTGACCCAGCGGCCCCTGCGCGACGCCTTGGAGGCCCTGCTTGCGGGCCAACCGGTCCGCGTCTCTCAGAGCTACGCGATCGGGTGCACGATCAAGTGGAAAAAGGGGTGAGCCACGCAGGCCGAGTTCACCCCGGTTGCTCGGCCCACGTAGGTGACATCGGGGGGAAAGCCCTCCGCGGTATGACATGGTGGATCCACTGGGTGACTCTCGAGGGGATTCTTCCGCAGCGGCGGTGCTGGCGCTGACGGGCGTGAGCTTTGGTTATTCCCCCGGTCAGCCGGTGATCAACGATTTCACCGCATCGCTGCCACCCGGTCGGGTCTGCGCGCTGATCGGCCCCAACGCTGCGGGCAAGACCACGCTCCTGCGCCTGATGCTGGGCCAACTTAAACCATGGTCGGGTGCCGTCACGTTGGAGGGCCGGTGCGTGCAGGACCTGGATAGCGGCCTTCGCGCCGCGGCGGTCGGTTACGTCCCGCAGCGTGGCAGCGCCAGCTTTGCCTTCACGGTCGAGCAGGTGGTCGCCATGGGGCGGTTCGCGCTGAGTCAGGACCGCACCGCCGTGGAGCGTGCCATCGCGCAGTGCGACCTGACTCCGGTACGCCACCGTGTGTTTAACACGCTCTCCGCGGGGCAGCAGCAACGGGTGCTTTTGGCGCGGGCGATCGCCCAGGTGACGGGCGCCGGCCGAGCCATGCTCCTGGACGAGCCGGGCAGCACCATGGACCTGTGGCACCTGCACCAGACCATGCAGCGGCTCAAATCGTTGGCGGAGGCTGGCTTGGCAGTCCTGGTCGTCTTGCACGACCTGAACCTGGCAGCGCGTTACGCCGATTTGGTCTGGCTGGTCGACGGCGGTCGGCTGGTGGTCGCCGGGCCCTGGTCCTCGGTGCTCCGCTCCGAAATCCTTGAGCCGGTGTACCGCGTCCGTGTGACCGCACTCGCAGCCGGGGCCCACGGCCGGCCGGTGTTCGGGTTCGAGCCAAAGGCCATGCCGAGCGATAAACTAGAGTAAGCCGCAGCGCTTGCGGGCGCCGATGCGTGACGGGTCCTCGGCCTCTGATAGGAGCCGTGTCTCATGGAAATCGAGATATCCGATCTGATCTTTTACGGGATCGGGGCCCTGATCGTGATCGGCAGCTGGATCGGCAGCGCCGCCAAGAAGGCCAAGGAGATGCAAGAGCGCCGCCGTCGGGCCCTTGAAGAGTCGCTGAGTATGACCTCTCCGACCCCGGGCGACTCCCCCGCTGCGCCCAAGCTCCCGCCCCGATCAGCCGAGCCGAAAAACCTCACGATGGCCCAAATGTCCGAGCGCCAGCGCGCCAAGGCCTACTACGAGCAGCGGGTCCGGGTGCTCATGCAAGGGCAAGCGTCCACCCCGGCCGAGCCCTCGGCTGCCGCGGCACAAACACCCAGGGCCGGTTCGCGCCGCGGCCCGGTCCTGGTTCGCCGGCCCGCACCGGTGGAGGCCCCCGCGGGTGCCGACCCCAGAAGGCGCTCGCAGCAGCCCGGCGTCCAGAGGCCCACGTCGATCCCCGGCGGATTGTCGGGACGCGAAAAGCGGGCTCGCCGTCCAGGCAAACCAGCCGAACCAGCCAAGCAACCGGTCGAAACCGCCATTGGGGTTCCCTCTGCAACAGCCCCTGAGGAGCAAGGAAGCGTCGCCCATCGCCTCGTGGCTGACACCGTTGCAGGCCCGGAACCGCTGCGTCCGCTTGCGCACCTGGAGCTGACGGCTCAGACCCTGCGGGATGCGGTAATCTTGAAAGAACTGCTCGACCCGCCGCTAGCCTTACGTCTCCCCGGCAGGGGACGTTAAACGCTCGCCGGCGGGGCGTCGGAGGAGCGCCCGTGTTGGCTTGGCGGGTGCTTACCCAACCCGCTCGGGTTTCAGGTCCCGGTTCATCAGCCGGCTGATCCCTTCGATCGGGTCCAAGCCCTCGAACAGGACCTGATACACCGCCTGCGTGATAGGCATATCGACCTGGTGCCGCTCGGCCAGGGCGACTACCGATTGGGTCGTCGGTACGCCCTCGACGACGCCGACGACGGTCTTGAGGACTTCTTCGAGCTTTTTGCCCTTACCCAACAGTTCGCCGGCGGTGCGGTTGCGTCCCGTGGGCGAAAAACAGGTGGTGGCCAAGTCGCCGACACCGGCGATGCCAAAGAAAGTCTGCTGCTTCGCCCCCATCGCGACCCCGAGGCGGACGATCTCCGCCAGCCCGCGGGAGAGCAGGGCGCTCTTGGCGTTGTTGCCCGCCTGCAGGCCGTCGAGGATCCCCGCAGCCAGGGCGATCACGTTCTTGGTCGCTCCCGCCAGTTCCACACCGAGCAGGTCCGGGTTGGTATATACCCGGAACCAGTGGGTGGTGAAGGTCCGCTGCAGGTCCTTGGCGAAGGAGTCATCTTCGCTGGCGGCGCAGACGGTCGCGGGCAGGCACCGCGCCAGTTCATCCGCGATCGAGGGCCCCGAGATGGCTCCGAGGGGGTGCTGCCGGTCGGGGTGATTCGATCCCAGCACGTCGGCGATCACCTGCGTCGGTCGTAGCAGCGTCTTGTTCTCGATCCCTTTCGCGACCGAGGCGATCGGCACGCCGGGCTTCACGTGCGGCGCTAACCGCTGCCAGACGCCGCGGATGT
>JAJUHR010000084.1 GCA_029267795.1 Planctomycetota bacterium | reverse complement strand
GGACGGGAAGCTGCTGCTGAACCCCGGCGAATGCTGCGGGTGGGTGACCGACCGGGCGACGGTGGCCCTGCTGGACTTGCAGCAACTCAAGGCTGAGATCATCGAAGTGCACGAATAAGCCTGGGGGGACCGGCCGTGGGCGTCGCTTTGCGGCGACTCTGGGTGGGCTGGGGTGGGGGGGGCGGGGCGACGACGCGGCCAAATCTGAACCATCATGTCCGGGCAGGCTCGGACCTATGGCACCCGGGGCACACCGCAGCCTCGCTTTCGGCTCGGCCTGCAGTGGCACCCCGTGCGGCGATTGAAGCGCCTTCAGCAGGGTGCGACCCATCGACAGGTCCGATCCGGCGAACACTTGGCCTACGATCCGGATGTGGTTACCATCTGCCCAATTTGGTCGTTTCCGACCTTTCGCTTCGAGGTCCGCGGATGCCCAAGAGGACGGACATCAAGACCGTGTTGATCATCGGCTCCGGCCCGATCGTGATCGGCCAGGGGTGCGAGTTCGACTACTCCGGCACGCAGGCGTGCAAGGCCCTGCGCGAGGAGGGGTACCAGGTCGTGCTGATCAACTCCAACCCGGCGACGATCATGACCGACCCGGAGTACGCGGATCGGACGTATATCGAGCCGATCACGCCGGAGGTGGTGGCGAAGGTCATCGAGGCGGAGCAGGGTGGGCGGTACCGGATCGACGCCCTGCTGCCGACCCTCGGCGGCCAGACCGCCCTGAACTGCGCCTGCCAGGTCTACGACAGCGGGGTGCTGGACCGCTTCGGCGTGCGGATGATCGGGGCCAGCCGGGAGGTGATCTACCGGGCGGAGGACCGCAAGGCCTTTAAGCAGATCGTGGAGGGGCTGGGGCTGAAGGTCCCGCGGGCGGGGATCGCCAACTCGATGGCCGAGGCCTGGCGGGTGCTGGACACGATCACCGGGCTGCCGGCGATCATCCGGCCGGCGTTCACGCTCGGGGGCACCGGCGGGGGGATCGCCTACAACCGCGAGGAGTTCGAGGACATCGCCCGGCGGGGCCTGGACGCCTCGATGACCGGCCAAATCCTGATCGACCAGTCGTTGATCGGCTGGAAAGAGTACGAGCTGGAGGTGATGCGTGACCGCGACGACAACGTCGTGATCATCTGCTCGATCGAGAACCTCGACCCCATGGGCGTGCACACCGGCGACTCGATCACCGTGGCTCCTGCGCAGACGCTGACGGACAAGGAGTACCAGCGGATGCGCGACGCGGCGGCGGCGATCATCCGGGCGGTGGGGGTCGAGACGGGCGGCTCGAACATCCAGTTCGCGATCGACCCTCATCGCGGGGAGATGGTGTGCGTGGAGATGAACCCGCGCGTCAGCCGGTCGTCCGCGCTGGCGTCGAAGGCGACGGGGTTCCCGATCGCGAAGATCGCGGCAAAGCTGGCGGTGGGCTACACGCTCTGGGAGCTACCGAACGACATCACCGGCAAGACCGTGGCGTGCTTCGAGCCGACGATCGACTACGTCGTGACCAAGATCCCCCGCTGGACGTTCGAGAAGTTCCCCGAAGCGGACCAGACGCTGACCACGCAGATGAAGAGCGTCGGTGAAGCCATGAGCGTGGGCAGGACGTTCAAGGAGAGCCTGCAGAAGTGCCTGCGGTCGACGGAGGTCAAGCGCTTCGGGCTGGGGTTGGACGCGCAGGACCACTGGCTGGCGGCCATGCGGGTGGGCCTGGCGTGGCTGCAACAGGCGCGGCCGGGGGACCTGCAGCGGTTGCGGGAGCTGGCGGGAGGCGTTAGCCCGTTGCAGGCTGCGGACTTGCTCGATCGGCTACGCCGCGGGGCGCCGGTGCCACTGCGAATACCCTCGGAATCCCTGGCCCAACTGCAGGGGTTGGCGCAGAGCCTGAACGGGGAGTATGAAGCGGCGATCCGTGAGGCCGCCAAGCAGAACCCCGACCCCCATTCGACGGAAGCGGCCTGGCCGATCCCCGATCCGAAGCTGCAACGCAAGCTCAACGTCCCCTCGCAGAGCCGGTTGTTCTACGTCCGCTACGCGCTGAAGATGGGTTGGTCCCTGGAGCGCATCCACCGGGCGGCCCTGATCGACCCGTGGTTCCTCGATCAGATCAAGCAACTGGTCGATTTCGAGGACGTGTTGATCGGCTACGAGCGCCTGGAGGACGTGCCGGCACAGGTGCTTTTCCAGGCCAAGCAGATGGGGTTCTCCGACTCCCAATTGGCGAACCTTTACTTAGGGCGGATCAGCAGCGAGACGGTCTTGCAGGTGCGGCGGCGCCTGCGGGCGCTGGGCATCGCACCGGTGTACAAGCTCGTCGACACGTGCGCAGCGGAATTCGAAGCGGTCACGCCCTACTACTACTCCACATACGAATCCCCCTATACCCTGGCCAGCGGGGGCGCCGGCGGCGGCGCCCCAGGGCGGTTGCAGGCTGACCCGCTGATCTGCGACGACGAGGTCCGCGTTACGGACAAGAAGAAGATCGTCATCCTCGGCGGCGGGCCCAACCGGATCGGGCAGGGGATCGAGTTCGACTATTGTTGTGTGCAGGCGGCCTTTGCGGCGGACGAACTGGGGTTCGAGTCCGTGATGATCAACTCCAACCCCGAGACGGTGTCGACCGATTACGACACGTCGGACCTGTTGTTCTTCGAGCCGCTGACGCTCGAGGACGTCCTAAACGTGTGCGAGCGGCTCAACGGGGCGCCGTTCCCCCAGCCGGGACGCGTACACGGGGTGGTCGTCCAATTCGGCGGTCAGACCCCGCTGAACCTGGCGCACGGGTTGCAGCTGGCGGGCGTGCCGATCATCGGTACCGGCGTGGCATAGATCGACCTGGCGGAGGACCGGCAGCGGTTCGCGGCGCTGCTGCAGAAGCTGGACATCCGCCAGCCCGGGCACGGGATCGCGTACAACGTCGACCAGGCGATCGAGGTGGCCAACCGCATCGGATACCCGGTGCTGGTGCGGCCGAGCTTCGTCTTGGGCGGCCGGGCGATGGAAACCGTGTTCGACGACGTGCAACTGCGGTTCTACATGGCCCTGGCGATGGGCGCCAGCGACCTGCCCGACCAGCCGATCTTGATTGATAAGTTCCTCTCCGAGGCGATCGAGTGCGACGTGGACGTGATCGCTGATTTCCCCGCCGCCGACGGATCGGCTGCGGCCACGGCAGAGGGGGGTGAGTACGGCTGCCGGGCACTGGTGTGCGGGGTGATGGAGCACATCGAGGAGGCCGGGATCCATTCGGGGGATAGCGCCTGTGCCATCCCCGCGTACTCGCTGCCAGCGTCTGCGGTGGAGCAGGTCAAGCAGCAGGCCCGCCAGCTCGCCAAGGCCCTGCGGGTGCGTGGGCTGATGAACGTGCAGTTCGCGATCAAGCGCCCGGGCGTGGCCGCCGGTGAGGAATACGAGCCCAACGTTCTGGAGGTCAACCCCCGGGCTTCGCGTACCGTGCCGTTCGTCAGTAAGGCCACCGGGGTCTCGTGGGCGAGGATCGCCGCGAAGGTGATGGCCGGGAAGCAGCTGGCGGAGCTGGGGATCGTCCGCGAGGTGACGCCGATGCACACCTCCGTGAAGGAATCGGTCTTCCCGTTCAACAAGTTTCCGGACACCGACATCATCCTTGGCCCGGAGATGCGGTCCACAGGAGAGGTGATGGGGATCGACGCGGGGTTCCCGCTGGCGTTCGCCAAGTCTCAGATGGCCGCGGGCAACGCGCTGCCCACCGAGGGCAGGGTGTTTGTCTCGGTCCGCGACAGCGACAAGCCCTACATCGTGGACATCGTTCGCAGCCTGCAGTCGATGGGCCTGGTCGTGCTAACCACCGGGGGGACGCACGAGCATCTGCAGCGGCAGGGGGTCCAGACGCAGCGGGTCCGCAAGATCAGCGAAGGCCGGCCGAACGCCGAGGACCTGATCAAAAACCGCGAGCTGGCGCTGATCATCAACACGCCGACGCGCAAGGGCGTGCGGACCGACGAGGGGAGGCTGCGTGCCACCGCGGTGCGCTTCAGCGTGCCGATGATCACGACCATCACCGGGGCCGCGGCGGCTGTGCAGGCGATCCGCGCCCTCCAAGCGGGGCACTGGGGCGTGCGTGCACTTCAGGATTACTTCGTAGATTTACAGAAAGTGGTCGTTACGGAGCAGCCACTTCGCAGCAGCCCTAACCTAGTGGGTTAGGGGCGTTTGATATTGGGTGTAGGCGACGAAGCTCGAGTAGGTGTGGTGGGGCGGAGCGACACCACGGGCATGCGGCACTGGCTGCTTGCCAGCCGGTGTCGATCGGTTCGTGGTGTTGGGTACTGGCGGGCAAGCCGTCCGTGGCGCCCGGCGAAACGACACCAAAGCGAATACCGGGGGAGTATTTCGGGGCATCGCTGTGCTGGGCTCCAGCCACCCTCGCGACAAAGGAAAAAGCCCACGGGGTGCACTCCGCGTGGGCTTTGAAGTCCGAGGAACGCTACATTCAAAACGAAAAACGTTGCAAGTCGTCCGCCCCAACCACTGATTCAGCGGGGAGGCAAGCGACGATTACGGGACTCGATATATGCTCATCCGCGAAGGCTGATCGATCAGAAGCGTTCGATCCAAATCATCGTGGAATTGCCGCATCGTGGTATCCAAAGAGCGACTGGTGTTGTTCATGTGCTGCTGGCGCGTCATCGCCATCGTTTCCAACTCAGGGCTCATGTCGGACCGCACAGATTCGGGCGTGATCGTGCCCTGTCCCTGACATCCGGCTGCTAGACAGAGGATGAAGATCATCAGAAGCCAGACCCCGCGAGCGATCGTCCAAAGCCTCATGGCAACCACCCTTTCCGTAAGGTTCATGTTGGTTTGATTTTGCACCCCGCCGCCAGAGCTGTCAAACCGCTTTGCAGCGGCTTGTCGGTCGGTTTCTCGGTCTAACCAGTTAGGGCGGACGTTCTTGAAGTGGGGGGCATACAAAGCAATGAAGGCCCGGCAAGGCCTAAGCCGCGCCGAGCCTTTCCGGGGGCGAAGGTAGAATGCCGAAAAGACGTATGCCCCTCGATAATCCCGTATACTCTTAGCGATCACCGGGGCCCACGATGGAATACGTTGTAAGGCCTCTATAAGTTCTCGAAACCTTTTGTGCCGGGGGAGGTCCGGTATCTTTCGTGCGGGTGCGGGATTCATTCGGCCGGGATGCGCTGGACTGGCGACCCCAAAGCACTGGGAGGATATTTCTTTGTGCTGTAGCCGGTCTCCGAAGGGCGCGGGCCCGCGCTATTAGGCTGGTGCTTTGCTTATAGGTCAACTAGGGGATACGGGCAGGGGTGATCGTCCCCTCACGAGTTTAGATCGGCAAGACGGCTGGATTAGCCGAAAAAAATTAGGGTTAAGGACAGCAGAGAATAGCCGAAAGTCGAGATCCATATTGCTGGTCGGGATTGCCGGAGTCGATCACGGGTGGATTTAAACAACTATCAGGAAGTTAGGACCGTCTTTGAACTTGCGGCTGATGCCAACCTCCATTGCCCACTGCGTCGCGGTAGCGCTGTGTACCTCCCGCCCCGTGGGCGGCTGATTATGACCGGGGATTTGCATGATCACGGTCTGAACCTTGAGCGGATACTCTCGATCGCGGCATTGGAAGACGGCCCCGACGTGCATCTGGTGTTACACGAGGTGATCCACAGCCCACGCTTGGTCAACGGGTGTGATCTTTCCGTGCGGACGTTGGCGCGGGTCGCGATGCTCAAGACGCGCTGGCCCCACCAGGTTCATGTGCTGCTGGGGAATCACGAGCTGGCCCAATGGAGCGGTCAGGGCATCGCCAAGGGCGGGGTCAATGTGGTCGAGGCCTTCGATGCGGGGATCGAATTTATCTACGCCGAGGGGGCTTCGGTCATCCGCGAGGCGGTCCTGAGGTTCATCCGAAGCTTGCCGCTGGCGGTGCGGTGCGCCAATGGCCTGTTTTGTGCTCATAGCGTCCCGTCGCCGCACCGTTTGGGCGCTTTTGATTTGAGCATCCTTGAACGGGTGCCCTCCGAGATCGACATGCGGTGCGGGGGGGCGGCACACAGCATGGTTTGGGGCCGGCGTCACACGCAGGAATCGGCCAGCGCACTCGCCGCGGCGTGGGGGTGTAAGCGATTCTTGCTGGGACATCAGCCTGCCGAGATGGGTTATAGCGTCGAGGTGGAAGGGGGGGCGATTCTTATATTGGCCTCGGACCACGACCACGGGGTGGCATTGCCCTTGGATCTGTCCCGGGAGTACGCGGTCGATGAGCTGGTGTCGTGCTTGGTGCCGCTAGCCTCGGTGATGCTCTGAAGGGTATACGAACGAATGTCGCGTGGGCGCGTCCCAGCGTCTGACGGGGGGACGCGTTTCGCAGGCAGCCGTCTTTCGTTTGCGCCCGGGTTAGTAGACGATGGCCGTGGCTTCTTCGATGGCGTCGATCACCTGCCGTACGTGGAAGGGCTTTTTCAGGTAGCCATCGAAGCCGTTCTGGATCAGTTGATGGGCTTGGCCGTCGGTGAGTTTGCCGCTCATCGCGATGACTTTGGTCAACTGCAGGTCAGCGTTTTCTCGAACCAGCTTGAGGACCTCTTCGCCTCGGACGTCGCCCAGGTGGATGTCCAGCAGCAGCACGTGGGGGCGGAATTTTTCGCACTCGACGCCCGCCGCGAATCCGCCGTGGGCCGTGCGTACCTCGTAGTTAGCTTGTTCCGTCAGGACTTTTTCGAGCACCTCGACGATCTCGGACTCGTCATCCACGATCAGCACCCGTGTCCGGCCGCTTTGCAGCCCGTCCATGGGGATATTGTGAGCCTTCATGAAGCGGATCAGGGCGTTGAGCGGGATTCGCCGGTCCTTGGACCCGGGGATCCGGTAACCCCGCAACTGACCCGAGTCAAACCACTTACTGACGGTGCGGGGGGCGACATTGCAGATCTTGGCGACCTCTCCCGTGGTCAGGATGTCTTTTTGGCGAGGCATGTTAGGTGAACCTTTCTCCTGAGGACTCCTCTTGCACCATGGCCCCTCGCGGGCGTTTGGGCTCTAGCTTGATCGGCAAACCTCACCTTCGGGTTAACCGTTACGGCGTGAAAGATTCGGCTAAAAATGAGGGGCCATACAGTGTTGCACAAGGCGTGGAAGCGCTCACCCCAGGTAGCGGTAAATCAGGGTGATACCACCGATAAAGTTATCTTTTCTTGCTATCGAGATGAGTTTGTTTTTACCGCCCGAGACAGGCGAAGGGACGGCCGATTCGTCGTGCCTTCGAACCTGACTCTTGGTGGGTACTCGTGATTAGCTGCCCGTGGCGGGTCATGGGCTCGGGACGACCCATTCCTGACAACGCTCCATAGACAAATCCAACGCTGTAACCACTCCGGGCTTATCCGGCACCGGGTCGCCGGAAAAATACTTAACCACGGAAGTTGTCGATGAGTGCGGTTCAGATTCACCGGCGGTTGGCATCGCGGACGCCTCTCCCTACACTCTGGCGGTGCTTAAGGCGGTGGTTTTCGATTTTGATGGGGTCTTGGTCGACTCGGAGCCTTTGCATTATCGCGCATTTCGGCGCATTGCCCAGCGGTTCGG
>JAJUHR010000048.1 GCA_029267795.1 Planctomycetota bacterium | reverse complement strand
GGTTGCGGGCCGTGTGTTCGATCAGGAAGTGCCCGTCGAGGAAGATCGCCTGGCTGCGGGTCAAGAGCGAATCTTCGCGGTTCAGGTGGCTCCAGCGGGCTTGCACCATGCCGACCTTAGGGTCCGTGAAATAGTGGATGGTGCTCTTGAGGAAGTGGGGCGGGGGGATGAAGTCGGCGTCGAAGATCGCAATGAACTGGCCCTTGGCACGGGGGAACGCCTCCGCCAGTGCCCCGGCTTTGTAGCCCCGGCGGGCTTGGCGGTGGATGTACTCGATGTCGAGGCCACGCTGCTTCCAGTGCTCGACCCGGAGGTGCGCGATCTGGGCGCATCCGTCCGTGGAGTCGTCCAGCACCTGGATGTGCAGCAGGTCGCGCGGGTAGCTCAGGGAGCACGCGGCGTCGATGATCCGCTCGGCCACCTGCGACTCGTTGAACATCGGCAGTTGCACGGTGACGCGGGGCAGTGTTTGGAAGCGGCGCAGGGGGCGTGGCATCGGCTGGCGGTTGCGGTAGTACAACCACACCAGCCAATAGCGGTGCAAGCCGTAGATCGAAACCAAGAGCAGGACCAACAGGTAGAGCGCCGTTAGGGGCCAGCGGATTAACGGCGCGTTAAGGTAGATGGCGTCCAGCCACATGATCGACGCAGCCACGCGGTCGAAACCCTGCGGACAAGGCGCGACACTGTCCGGCAGGGGACCTGTTCACTCATTCATGAGCGCGCTTCTCCGCAAGCTCTAGGGCCAAGTCGCCATTATAAAACCCTCGAACGGTCCCAAGCAAGGATCGCCTAAAGCCCCTCCCCCATGCCGTCCGATAAACCCGATGATCGTCAGGTGTGGAGCCAACGCGTCGAATCTGTCCGATAGCGATGTTCGAGGTGACCGAACGGGCAGAGGGTTGATGCGTCGAAGGGGCTATCGATGAGGAGTCGAGGGCTCGTAGCCGTAAGTCTGGCAGCCGGCTTGTTCGCGATGGCGGGCGGGTGCGCCATCGGCTACAACGGGGCCTGGATGCCGGTGCAGGACCAGCGTCTGGCCCAGGCCGCGAAGCGGGTCGCCCCGACGGCTCGGACCCGTTCCAGCGGAGGCCCGGCCAAAGCCGCTGTGGCGCGGGCGTCTTCGAATCGAGAAGCCCCACCGCCCCGGGATCATGAACAGCCCGTAGCCGCATCGGCTAAGGCGTCGGTTTCATCGCCGACAGCGGCGACCGAGCCCACTTGGCCTCGGAGCCCTGCGGCGGCGGAGGTCATGCTTGTGTCCCACCCGGCCGCTGGGGCCGACGCTCCAACTGAGGGTATCGGGGCCCTGGGGGTCTATGGCGGGTTGTCGCGGAGCGGGTCTTCCGCGACCAGCCCCCTGGACGGGTTGGAGAACCTGCGGCAGATCACGTTGGCGATCGAGGGATCGGATTTCGATCCGGCCGTGGACCCTACCGGCACGTGGCTGGTGTATTCGTCGACCCAGCACCGCCCGACCGCGGACCTTTATCTAAAGCGTGTCGATGGGAGTGCGGTCACTCAGCTCACCAGCGACCCGGGCAACGACGTGATGCCGGCGGTCAGCCCCGACGGCAAGTGGATCGCGTTCGCGTCCGACCGCGCGGGGAACTGGGATATCTATCTGATGAGCATCGACGGCGGTAAGCCGATCCAGCTGACCAGCGACCCCACGGATGAGTTGCACCCGAGCTTTTCTCCCGACAGCCAGCAGCTGGTGTTCTGCAGCTTCGGGTCGCAGTCCGGACAGTGGGAACTGGTGGTGATCGATATCGACAAGCCCGCGACCCGCAAGTTCATCGGGTTCGGGTTGTTTCCGGAGTGGTCGCGGACGGGGGATCGGATCGTGTTCCAGCGCGGGCGGGAGCGCGGCGCGCGGTGGTTCAGCATTTGGACCGTGGATTTGATCAACGGGGAAGCTACGCCCCCGACGGAGGTCGTATCGGGCACCGGGGCGGCCGTGATCACGCCGAGCTGGAGCCCCGACAGCTCGCAGATCGCCTTTTCGGCGGTGACGGACGCGCAAGCGGGCCAGGACGGGGCACCGGGCAGGCCGACGGAAGCCGCGTTATGGGTGGTCAACGCCGACGGCACCGGCCGCAAGAAGCTCACGCAGAGCCGCTTTGCGGATTTGCAGCCCGCGTGGGCGCCGGACGGGACGATCTATTTTGTCTCCAATCGCGCCAAAGACCAACGGGAGAGCATCTGGGCGGTTCGCGCCGGTCCCCCGATCAAGGTTGTGGAATCGCAGCCGACTCAAGAGGCGATGCCGGCACCGGCCCCCCCCACTGCCCAAGTGGATCCGCCCCCGCCCCAGCAGCCCCCGTTGCCGTCGGTGGCGCAGCCCCAGCCTCCACAGCCGGCCGATTCATCGCAGGGCACGACCGGTATGGAAGGGTTGACCGACGCCACCGAGGCCGCGGAGGCGCCTTAGCGGGCTGGGAGAAGCTGCCACGACGCGGCCCAGGCGTCCGAGATCATCGACCTGATGGGATCGAGCGGAGGCTCGTCCCCGCACAAAACTACGGCAGGAAGCCATGACAAGTGAACAGGTCATGCTGACCGCGGCGGCGTTGCTGATCGGCGGCTGTCAATGGATCAGCGGCTCGGGCGCCGACCCGCTTTACAGTCCGTACCCGACGCGGCGCGTGTGGGCGGTGGCCCCGCTGCGCAACGAGAGCGGCAGCCTGCAGGCCGACGGTGTTCTGCTGGCGGACCACTTGGCACGGCAGCTGGAGAATGCTTCGAACATCGACGTGCTGCCCGTGAACCGGACGCTGGCGGCCATGGAGACGATCGGCTTGGCAGAGGTCTCCAGCCCGGAGCAGGCGCTGCGGCTGCTGGGGGCCATGGACGTCGATGGGTTGGTGGTCGGGATGATCACCGCTTACGACCCGTACGACCCCCCGAAGCTCGGTCTGGCGATCGAGCTGTATACCAGCCAGCGCTCCGAGCAGGCCAACCCGGTGGATGTGCGGCAACTGACCCGTGCCGCGACGGACGAGGCCGGCCTGCCTCCGCCCGCGGACCGGGGGGTTCACCAGCCGGTGAACGCCGTCAGCGCCTTCTTCGACGCGGCTGACCCGAACGTGCGGAGCATGCTCCGGCGGTACGCGGAGGATCGCGGCGCAGACCGCAAGGACGGCCTGAAGGAGCGGTACCTGTATCGGGGGGAGGACCGGCAGTGGCACCTGTATCGGATCAGCATGGACCTGTACAGCGAATTCGTCAGCTACGTCGTGAGTTGGCGACTGATGTTCGCTGAGCAACAACGCGTGGCGCCCCAGGCCACGCCACCCGCCCGATGACGGATCGGCCCCCCCCTGCGCCGGCCGCCTGGGGCGGCGCGGAGCGTTCCATGGCCGATTTCGATCCCGCTTTCGAGCCCGGATCGCCTCAGCCGCCCGGACCCGGTGATGGGCCCTCGGGGCCGCAGCCTCAGGCCGAGGGCTCGGACGCGGCCGCCGACGCCGCCGATTGCCGGTTGGAGTTGCAGACGCAGGGGCATCACTACGTGCTGCGTTACCGTCGTGGCGAGGAAAGGAAAGTGCTGGCTGGGTTGTTGGAGATGGCCCGTGACCCCAAGAACCCGCTGAACCTGTTCGACGCGGCTCTGTTGAGCCACCAGATGGGTTTGCAACTGAGCCGGCAGATCAAGCAGATGCTCAAGAAACCCTAGGGTCCCGCCACTGGCGTGTCGGGGCCGATTCACTGGGAAGGAACCCGCGTATGTCTACCGAACATCCGATTGTCGAGCAGTTCATCAACTATCTGCGTTTCGAGCGGCACTTCAGCCCGTACACCGCGCGGTGCTACGGGGCCGACCTGCGCCAGTTCACCGACTACCTGTTCGGAGACGAAAACCGCCCCGCCCCATCGCCACAGGCCGGCTCGGAATCTTCGTCGTTGGCTTACATCGGGCCGCAGATCCTGCCGCCGGGCAGCGGGCAGCCGGGCGACGGGGTGGCCACGGCGGTCACCGCGCCGTCCGACCGTAAGATCGCGGGGGCGGACCCGGTGGTGATCCGCTCGTTCCTGGGTTACCTGGACAACTTCGGGTACAGCCCGGCGACCACGGCCCGCAAGATCGCCACGCTCCGCAGCTTTTATAAGTGGTTGCACCGCCGCGGCGCGATCGAAACCAACCCGATGCTCCTGATCCGCACGCCCAAGCAGACCAAGCGGTTGCCCAAGGCGATCAGCGTCGATCAGATCGAGAAGCTGCTGTCGATGCCCGACAGCCGCGAGACGCTCGGGGCACGCGACCGGGCGATCCTCGAAACGCTATATTCCACCGGCGTGCGTGTCAGCGAATTGGTCGAGCTGAACCACACCGACCTGGATCAGACCGAGCAGACCCTGCGCATCCGCGGCAAGGGCAAGAAGGAACGGATCGTCCCGCTGGGGTCGCACGCGCTGACCGCCATCCGCAACTACATCACCCTGCTGGAAGGCGACGCACGGTTCGCTGCCCTGCGCGAGCAGTGGAAGGCGGCGCCCGCCGTGCCACTATTCGTGAACAAGAGCGGCGGGCGGCTCTCCAGCCGATCGGTCCGCCGCAAACTGGACAAATACCTTGCCGCCGCGGGCCTGGACCCCTCGATCAGCCCCCACACACTGCGTCATAGCTTCGCGACCCACCTGCTGGACAACGGGGCTGACCTCCGCAGCGTTCAGGAGCTGTTGGGTCACCAGTCGCTGAGCACGACCCAGATCTACACGCACCTGTCATCGATGCGGTTGCGAAACTCCTATGAAGAGGCTCACCCCAGGGCGGTGTGAGGCTTCGGTTATGCCGATCGGGATCGCTGCCCAAGGCTGGCGGGCACGAGGCCTTGGCGTTGTTGGCCGGACTGAGCGTGCGGCGAACGGTTCAGGGCCGCATGGGTACCGCGATCACCGATTTCCGTTTGCTGTTTGGATCGGTGATATCCTGTGACGGATGGTTGCCGCTGTTCCTAGTCGAGCCGC
This sequence comes from Planctomycetota bacterium, assembly GCA_029267795.1. GTDB lineage: Bacteria > Planctomycetota > Phycisphaerae > Phycisphaerales > Phycisphaeraceae > JAJUHR01. The sequence continues at coordinate 4,474 of JAJUHR010000048.1, read as the reverse complement.
TCGACGACCGCCTCAGCCGCGGATCGATTCGCTGCTGTGGCACATCAGCCTGCTGGGCATGTCGGCGGTGTTGTGGGGGGTGTCATTTCCGTGGCCCGGCTGGTGGTGGGCGGCGCACCTGGCCCTAGCGCCGATGACCCTGCTGGCAATTTGTTCCTCCCGCCCCTGGGCGCTGCTGTGGACGGGCTATGGGATCGGGTTGGTTTGGTGGCTCCTGCGGGTCAGCTGGCTGATCCCGGTCACCGTGGGGGGTTACCTTGCCCTGGCCGTTTACATGGCGATGTACATCCCTGCGTACCTGCTCCTGGTGCGGTGCCTGGTCCGGGCCTGCCGCTTGCCGCTGGTGGTCTTGGTGCCCATGGCCTGGGTGAGCCTGGAGCTGGTGCGCGGGTGGCTCGTGGAAGGGGGCTTCGGCTGGTTCGGTCTCGGTCACAGCCAGGCCCCCTATTGGGAGGGGCAGCGGGCTGGGCTGCTGGTGCAGGTGGCCGACTTGTTTGGCGAGCACGCCGTGAGCTTCGTGGTGGCGACGACCAGCGGCATGCTCGTCGGCCTGCTGCGCGCGTGGTGGCAGGGCGGGGGGGTCGCTTCGGTGGCGTGGGCCGCGGTTCGCGCTGGGTTCTCGTTTTTCTGGTGGGTGGGTGTGCTGTGCGGGGCGTGTCTGTATGGCGTGTACCGCCTGCACGAGACCGGCGCTGAGCTTGGGAGGTCGTTGCGCGTGGCCGTGGTCCAAACCAACGTCCCGCAGGACAACAAGGTCTTCCCCACGCCCGAGCAGGAACTGGCCGACTGGCAGCGGATGATCGACCTAACCGTGGAGGCCGTGGCTCAGACCCCCAAGCCCCGGCTGGTCGTCTGGCCCGAGACGATGGTGCCCGCGGCTTTGAATCCCGAAGCCCTCGAGCACTACCGCACCACGCGATCCGGCCTGCGGGGTCGGGACGCCTTCCACAGCGAGATCCAATTGTTGAGCCAATCGCTGGGGACTTACCTGCTTGTCGGCGCTTACGCGATGGAGGATTGGACGGTGGTGACGTCGAGCGACGGGGAGACCCGATTCGACGTCGCGATGCGTCGGTACAACTCGACCTACTTGTACGCCCCCGACGGAGCCCAGGACCGGCGCCGCTACGACAAGATCCACCGGGTTCCTTTCGGCGAATACATCCCGTGGGTGGATCGGTGGCCCTGGCTCAAGTGGCAGTTTATCCATTGGCTGAGCCCATACGACTTTGACTACAGCCTGCAGGCTGGGCGCGGGCGGGTGGTGTTCGAAATCGCCTTAGACCCTTCGGCCCCCAGACCCCCGGAAGCCCTCTCCTCTTCAAGAGCCGCGGTCTCCATGGACACCCAGCAGTCCGATGCCCACGCTACCAGCCTCGGGGCAACGGGCGGCGTCGGGGGGTTGGCTTCACAGGATTCGCCACACTCGCCGGTGCGCGTCCGGGTGGCGACACCGATTTGCTTTGAAGACGCGGTGCCGCGGGTGACCCGGAAGATGGTCTACAACCGCGACGGCCAGAAGCGCGTGGACCTTTTGGTCAACATGACCAACGATGGGTGGTACGCGCGGACGGCTCAGCCTTGGCAGCACCTGCAGATCGCGGTGTTGCGGTGCATCGAGACTCGCGTGCCGATGGCTCGCAGCGTCAACGGCGGGATCAGCGGGTTCATCGATTCGGTCGGGCGGGTCGGGCCGCTGGTTACAATAGCGGGCCAGTCGCAGGACGTTGCCGGCACAGCGGTCGCCACAGTGGCACTGGATGGTCGCAGCACGCGATTTGGGCGATGGGGGCACGCCCCGATGATCGGGATGGCCTGCGTCACGGGGGTGTTGATGCTGTGGGGGTTGGCCTATAGAGCGCCGTCCGCGCAGAAGCCAGGTCATTCGTGATTGGCTGTGGGGTGTCCGAGTCGTCTTGGGGTCTGGAGGTCCAGGATGCGTAGCGAGGCTGCGGTGGAGGGAACCTTACGAATTCGAGCCTTTGAGGTGAGCCCGGGCGCGCATCGGGGGTGGGGTGCCTGGGTTTGGGGGGCTTGGTTGGTGTTGGCGGTGGTCGCGGGGGCTTATGGGGCCGGGGCGGGCAGGGCTGATGCTGCCGAGCGACCCTCTGCGGATGAGCGTGCGGAGCGGCTGGCCGGGGCGCAGAGCCGCGCGATCCAGCAAATCCTGGCCTCATCCAAAAGCTCGAACGCGTTTCTGCGCGCCAACGCCATCGAAGCGATGCAGGGGTTGCCGCACCGCGTCGCCTCATTGGTGCAATTGGGGTTGGACGACCCTCATCCCGCGGTCCGGTTCGCCGCGGCAGCGACTATCGGGAAGTTGAGATTGGCGGCGTTGATCCCCTCCGCCCAGCGGCTGCTGGAAGACCCCAGCGAATCCGTCCGAGCCGCGGTGTTGTATGCGATGCGACGGTGCGACGTATCGGTGGACCTTAGCCCCCTGGCGCAGATGTTGACCAGCACCGACCCGACGGTGCGGGGCAACGCGGCGATGCTCTTGGGGGAGATGGGGGAGCCCACTGCGGTGCCGATGCTCAAGGAGCTGGCGCGGGTGCCGCTGCCGCGGGCCAGCGCTGCCCAGGAGGCGATCGTGCGGATCCAAGTGGCTGAAGCGGTGGTCAAGCTGGGGGACGAGTCGGCTTTGAACGCGGTGCGGTCAGGTGCGTATTCCCAGTTTGACGAGGTTCGAGTCCTGGCGGTTTCGATCCTGGGGGAGCTGCAAGACCGGCGGATGGAGAAAGCGTACGCACAGCTCTTGACGGAGCCACCGATTGAGCTTCAATTAGCGGCGGCGGGAGCCCTGGCACAGGTCGGCCGTGAGGAAGGCCTGGCGGTGGTGCTGGAGGCCTGCGGGTCGTCGATACCGACCGTTCGTGCCCAGGCCGCCTGGACCCTGCAATATTTCACCGACAGCCGCGCGGAAGAGGCGCTGGTTCGGATGTTGGACGACGTAGACGAACAGGCGCGGTTATCCGCCGCGGCATCGGTCATCCGGCGGGGAGGGGCCCAGCAAGGTAACTGGCCTGAAAAGGCGATATTGCCAACAGGGGAGGTTCGATGAGGGGAGGGCAGTCATCCATCTCGACTCAGGTTACCGGACATGCTTGGCCGATGTGTTAATAGGTAGGCGATGTCGACGCCGCGGTTGGGCTTCACGGGGGCTGCGTCGTGGATTATCTTAGGGCGGCATTGACAGGCGGTTGCGGCTGAGATACAGATGGATCCGTGTGGTGTGGCAGGCTGGGTGCGGTTTGCGGAACGGACTCCCAGGTCGCTCAATCAACAATAAGCCGAGGATCCATCCCACCCACCTAATCGAGAGGACTCTGTTTTGAGCGTCTTAACCAAAGTCTTCGTCGTGCTGGTGTCGTTGTTGTCGGTGGTTCTTGTGGCCCTGATCGTGCCTTTCGTGGCGACGACGCAGGATTATAAGGATCAACTTGGGCGGGTAGTGACGGAGCGCGACGTGGCGCAGGCGAAAGCCCGTGGGGCTCAGGCGGAGGTCAGCGCCGCGCAAGACAGCTTCAGCCAGCAGATCGCGACGCTGGAGGCCCGCAACACGAGCCTGGTGGCCCAGGTCAATCAGCTGATGGAGCAGCTGGCGTTGGCGGAGGGCCAGGCCCAACGCGAGCTGAGCAAGAACGTCAAGTTCGAGGCCGATCTGGGCCGCCTGACCGCGGCGAACCAGCAGCAGGGCCAGCTTTTGAACCAGTTGCAGTCCGAGGTGCAGCAGCGCCGCCAGCAGACGCTTGATCAGCAGAGCGAGATGGTGCAGTTGGCCAACCGCAACAACGAGTTGGAGAGCCAACTGGAGGCGTTGCAGCGGCGGCTGCGCCGGGCCAATGAACAGTCGACCGACTTGCAGGGTCAGAACCAGCAACTCAAGCAGCAGTTGGCTACGCTTCCGCCCGAGCAGTTTGCCAAGACCCTCGCCGAGGAGGACGCGCAGCCCAGGCCCTACGAGCCGCAGACGCTGATCAAGGGCCGCGTTACGGGGATCAAGTCCTTCGAGGGCGACACGTTTGTTCAGATCGACGTGGGCAGTAACGACGGGGTGGCGCCCAACATGAAGTTCCTGGTCCACCGGGGCAACCAGTTTCTGGGGACGCTGATCATCAGCACCGTGGATCAGAAAGCCGCTGCCGGCCGGCTGAAGGTTCAGCAAGGCAACGTCCAAGTCGGAGACGGCGTACTGACGGGTGGTATGTAGGATCTTGACGGAGGGGGGGCAGGGTTTGGCTAGCGGTAATCGGTTTTGATCCCTATGTGGCACCGGAAAGGGTAAAGGGCTTTTTCCAGGCGCCCACGCGGGATTGCGATTGCGAAACCCCAGGAAGGCACAGGCGATGCGCGAACGAGCAGGGCAAGGTTCGGCACCGGCGCCCAACAACATTTACACCGTTCTGGCGTTTGTCGCTTTGGTCTCGCTGGTGGCGGGCATTGTGATTGTTTGCTACCGAAGCCTTCAGTTGTT
>JAJUHR010000385.1 GCA_029267795.1 Planctomycetota bacterium | reverse complement strand
GGGAGAGGCCGGGTGAGGGGTGAAACCCCCGGAAACTCCCTCAAAAATCACCGATCCATCCCCCACCCCAACCCTCTCCCAGGTTGGGAGAGGGGGTTATGAAACCGCTTCTTAGGGACGATACGGGCGAACAGGGAATCGAAGCCCTTGCCGCCTACGTTGCCCGCGCCGCTTCCCTCGGCTCGATGCCTTTACCGGCCGAGCGTGCGCCGCACGAATTCTTCGTATTGTTGCGGCGTGTCGATCCCGTGGTGCTCAACGCGCGTCTTGACCACGGCGATCGGGTACCCGTGCTCCAAAGCGCGCAGCTGTTCGAGCTGCTCGGCCTGTTCCAGAGGGGTCGGTGTCAGCGTCGCGTAATGCAGCAGGAAGTCCCGCCGGTAGGCGTACAGCCCCGGGTGCTTTAGGGGTTTAACCAGCCCCCGACGGTCGCGATCAAACGGGATCAGCGACCGGGAAAAGTACAGCGCACGGGTCCGGCCGGCCACCGTGCAGGTGACGAGCTTGACGATGTTCGGGTCGGCCGGGTCCTCGCCGGGGCCGAACTCGCTGGCGAGCGTCGCCATCGGCGCCTGGCTGTCGGCGAACAACCCCTCGACCAGCTCGTCGATCACGCGCGGCTCGATCTCCGGCTCGTCGCCCTGCACGTTGACGATGATCGGCGCCTCCCCCCCGCGCAGACTCCCCGCCACCTCCGCCAGCCGGCTGGTCCCGTTGGCGTGGTCCGGCTGGGTCATCGCCGCTTCGCACCCAAACGACCGCACCGCATCGAAGACCCGCTGGTCGTCGGTGGCGACGATGATCCGTCCGATCCGCGACGCCTGGCGCGCCCGCTCCACCACGTGCTGGATCAGCGGCTTGCCGGTCCGATCCGCCAGCGGCTTACCCGGGAACCGCGTGGAGGCATAACGGGCGGGGATGATGGCCACGGCGGATGGGTGGCTCCGGGTCGAAGGGCTCGGGGGCATCGGGAAAACCACGGGCACGATGGTTGTCGCTTGAGGATTCTCTTGAGTGCGCCAGCCTTGGAGGGTTCGCCCGCCTGCGCCCGGCGCCTAAGCCCGGCTTTTCTCCAGCTCATCCACCAGCTTACGGACCTCTTCCACTTGCTGGCGGATGTCAGCAAAATTGATGTCGGTCTGCAGAACCTGCGACGCGATCTTCTGAGCCTCCTTGGCTTGGTCCAGGGACCGGCTCTTGATCGCGGACTGCTTCAGCACGGTCATCAGCTGGTACCGCAGCGACAGCCCCAGTCGATCTTCCTTGCTGGGATGCGATTCGATGCCCTGGCGCAGGGCCTCGATCGCCTCCTCCAGCCAGCCCCGCACCGCATAGCTGCGGCCGAGGAACTCGTGCGACGCCGCCCGGTACCGCGGGTCGCCCTTGGCCTGTTGGAACGAGGCGATCGCCTCGTCGTACTTGCCCACGGCGAACAGCCGTTTGCCCAGCTCGAACCGCAGGCCCAGGTCGGTCGGGTAGTTCTGCACGCGCTCGGTGTACTCTTCCAGCTCGAACTGCAATTGGCGGGCGGCCAGCTCTTGCAGTTGCTTGCGCAGCGCGCGGTTCTCGGGGTCGGCCTTGACGGCGACCCGGAGGTTGCGGCCCTGGCGCTGGAATTGACGGATCCGCACATCGCCCATCCGTACTTTGAAACGGTACTGCCCCGTCTTCTCCCACAACTCGCGCAGCAATTGGATCGACTCTTCGTCGGCCTCGGCGGTTTCTTTCTGCAGCAAGGCCGCCACGAGTTTCTGGGCCCGGTCAACGTCGTCCCGCAAGGCCTGGTATTCCGCCCGGCGACGTTCGATGGTTTGGTCCAAAGCCGAGCTCGCTTTGGCTACGCCCTCCTCTTGCTCCAGGGCGCGCTGCTGGGCCAAGTCGCGCACCATCTTGCGGAACCCACCCTCCTGCCCGCCCGCAGCCGCGTAGCCGCCCTCCTGCATCGTCCGCTCGGCTTCCAGGTTCTTCAGCGAGTCCAACAGCTCCGGATCGCCCGGGTCCAACTGCAACGCACGCTGGCAGGCTTCGACCGCCTTGGCGAACGCGCGGATCTTGCCGAACAGGTCCCGCGCCTTGACGTAGATCGACTTGCCCGGCTTCTGGCTGGATTGCTTGGGGTCCAGCACCTGCGTGCCCACCCAGTAGGCCACGTCGGACATCTTCAGCTCCCCGTCCGCTTCGCCGCTCTCGACCGCTCGGGCCATCACCTCCACCGCCAACGCCGGGTTCAGCGGGTC